>CAVKCU010000027.1:0-11771 GCA_963654645.1 Clostridiales bacterium
CAGTTCTACGGCGATGCCAACATCACCTCCCGTATGGAGGGCTGGTATGCCAACGGCACCCAGATCGTCTTTGCCTGCGGCGGCGGCATCTACACCTCCGCTGTCGAGGCTGCTCTGAAGAACAACGGCTACGTTGTGGGTGTTGACGTTGACCAGAACTACATCGGTGTCAACGGCGTGGCAAAGGACGGCTACGCTTACAACCCGTTCGTCACCTCCGCTATGAAGGGTCTGTCTGAGTCTGTCAGCACCGCTCTGGGCGACATCGAGGCCGGCGAGTGGAGCGAGATCGCTGCCACCAACGGCAACTTCGGTCTGGAGGACGGCGAATACGTCGGTCTGCCCACTGCTGATGACAGCTGGAACTTCAAGACCTTCACCAAGGACGAGTACGAGACCCTGAAGACCAAGATCGCTTCCGGCGAGCTCGTTGTGGACAACAGCTCCGACGACGCTACCAAGCCCACCGTCAGCGAGTTCACCAAGGTCAACTACATCCAGTAATCGCTATCCCGGAATTACTCCCGTAATAGGGGCGGGGTGCTCATGCAGGGGCACCCCGCCCTTTTTGTATGCCCGTATAGGAGAATCGGGCAGGAAATCGTGCAGACCTCACAAAAGTAATACTTTTACTTGTGCTTTTTGACAAAAAATCAAAAAGCCGTGTGCAAACCGCAAAAAATCAGGTATAATGGTTTGTAGAATAGAAAAGGTGTCGTTACGGCACGAAAGGAGAGTGAGCAGATTGGCAGAGGATTATGTGATCGAGATGCTCCACATTACCAAGGAATTTCCCGGTATCAAGGCAAACGATGATATCACCCTGCAGCTGCGCAAGGGCGAGGTACATGCCCTTCTGGGCGAGAACGGTGCGGGCAAAAGTACGCTGATGAGCGTACTGTTCGGCCTGTATCAGCCGGAACAGGGCAAGATCCTGAAAAACGGCAAGGAGGTCGCCATCCGCAACCCCAACGATGCCAACGCACTGGGCATCGGCATGGTGCACCAGCACTTCAAGCTGGTGGAATGCTTCAGCGTGCTGGACAACATCATTCTGGGCGTGGAACCCAACAAGATGGGCTTTTTGCAGAAGGCTGAGGCACGCAAAAAGGTGATGGCGCTGAGCGAAAAGTACGGCCTGCGGGTAGACCCGGACGCGCTCATCAGCGATATCTCGGTTGGTATGCAGCAGCGCGTGGAAATTTTGAAGATGCTGTACCGCGACAACGAGATTTTGATCTTTGACGAGCCCACCGCTGTGCTGACCCCGCAGGAGATCGACGAACTGATGGAGATCATGCGCGGGTTCAAAAAGGAGGGCAAGTCCATCCTGTTCATCACCCATAAGCTCAACGAGATCATGGCTGTGGCCGACCGCTGCACCGTGCTGCGCAAGGGCAAGTATATGGGCACGGTGGATATCAAGGGCACCACCAAGGAAGAGCTTTCCCGCCGCATGGTGGGCCGTGACGTGCAGCTGCAGGTGGAAAAGCAGCCTGCACACCCCGGCAAGACCGTGCTGGACGTAGAAAACGTTACCATCCACAACGACCAGCGCAAGAAGGACGTGGTAAAGGACGTGTCCTTCAAGGTGCACGCAGGCGAGATCGTCTGTCTGGCGGGCATCGAGGGCAACGGTCAGACCGAGTTCATCTACGGCCTGACCGGTCTGAGCAAGCTGTCTAGTGGCAAGCTTACGCTGGACGGCAAGGACATCACCCACGAGAGCATCCGCCAGCGCTCCAAGGACGGCATGGGTCACATCCCGGAGGACCGCCACAAGCACGGTCTGGTGCTGGATTTCAGTCTGGAAAACAACATCGTGCTGCAGCGCTACTGGCAGCCGGAGTTCCAGAAGGGCGGCTTTATCCGTGCCGATAAGGTGCGCGAATATTCCGACCGACTGATCGAGCAGTACGACGTGCGCAGCGGTCAGGGCAGTGTGACCACCGTGCGCAGTATGTCCGGCGGCAACCAGCAGAAGGCCATCATTGCCCGCGAGATCGACCGCGACCCCAAGCTGCTGGTGGCAGTGCAGCCCACCCGTGGTCTGGACGTGGGTGCCATTGAGTACATCCACCGCCAGATCGTAGCCGAGCGCGACAAGGGCAAGGCCGTGCTGCTGGTCAGCCTTGAGCTGGACGAGGTGATGAACCTTTCTGACCGCATCCTTGTAATGTACGAGGGCGAGATCGTGGGCGAGTTTGATCCCAAGACCACCACCGTGCAGGAGCTGGGTCTGTATATGGCAGGCGCCCGCAAGCAGGGAAAGGAGGAGCAGTAACACATGAATAAGAAAAAACTTTCCCGCAGCGGCAGCCTGCAGAGTTCTGTTACCAGCGTGCTGGCTGCACTGCTGTGCATCCTGATCGGTCTGCTGGTGGGCTTTCTGGTGCTGGTAGCCATCAACCCCGCACACGCATGGGGCGACGGCTTTGTGCGCATCCTCAAGGGCGGCTTCCACGATGCCCCCTACGGCGTGGGCAAGGAGCTTGCCAATGCGGCGCCCCTGATCATGACCGGTCTGTCCGTGGCGTTTGCCTTCAAAACTGGTCTGTTCAACATCGGTGCAGCCGGTCAGTATACGCTGGGCGCTTACGGTGCGCTGTACTGTGCCATCATGCTCAAGCTGCCGTGGTTCGTCTGCCTGCTGGCAGCAGCCGTGCTGGGCGGCCTGTGGGGCGCGATCCCCGGCTTCTTCAAGGCATACTTCAATATCAACGAGGTCATTACCTCTATCATGTTCAACTGGATCGGCCTGTATCTGGTCAATGAGCTGATCTACCAGAACGGCACCGGTCCTATGTACGATGTGCGCAACACCCGTACTTTGAACCTGAGCAAGAATGCCGATTTTGCCCAGTCCCTGATCCCGGACTTTGGCTTGAACAAGCTGTTCCAGACCAACAGCACCACCATTGCCATCTTCCTGGCGGCAGCGGTGGCTGTGCTGATCTGGGTGGTGCTGAACAAGACAACCTTCGGCTACGAGCTCAAGGCCGTTGGTCTGAACAAGAACGCCGCTCGCTATGCCGGTATCAACGAGAAGAAGAACATCATCCTCTCCATGGCGATCGCCGGTGCGCTGGCAGGCTTCGGCGCCGGTCTGTTCTATCTGTCCAATGTGTCCCAGTGGAACCCGCTGAACTCCACCAGCCTGCCGGCAATGGGTTTCAACGGCATCTCGGTGGCACTGCTGGCAAGCTCCAACCCCATCGGCACCGTGTTCTCTGCGCTGTTCATCTCCCACATCTCGGTCGGCGGCTCCTTCCTGTCCACCAAATTCTACCCCACCGAGATCTCGGATCTGATCAGCGGCATCATCATCTACCTGTGCGCATTCTCCATGCTGTTCCGCGGCAAGATCCAGAGCCTGCTGTTCCAGAATGCCGAAAAGACCAACGTGAACGCAGAGCCTGCGCCTGCCGCAGAAAAGACCAAAAAGGAGGGCAAGTAATATGCTGCTTCTGATCAAATATACCCTGCTGTACGGTATCGTGCTGATGCTGGTGGCACTGGGCGGTATGTTCAGCGAACATTCCGGCATCATCAACATTGCGCTGGAGGGCATCATGGTCATCGGCGGTGTGGCTGGTGTGCTTACCCTGACCATGCTGCCTGCAAGCCTGTCACCCTTCCTTGTGGTGCTGATCTCCATTCTGGTGGCAGCGCTGGCGGGCGTGATCTACAGTCTGCTGCTGGCGTTTGCCTCCATCAACCTGAAGGCAGACCAGACCATCGGCGGCACGGCGCTGAACCTGCTGGCTACCGCCATTGCCGTGGTCATCTCCAAGTACTTCAGCGAGAGCGGCAGCGCCAAGCTGAACTACTCCAACAAGCCTTTCCTGTTCAGCATCGGCGGGCTGGAGCTCAGCGTGTTCGTACCGCTGGGGCTGATCCTGCTGGTGGTCAGCTACATTGTGCTGTACAAGACCCGCTTCGGTCTGCGTCTGCGTGCCTGCGGCGAGCATCCGCAGGCTGCGGACTCGGTGGGCATCAACGTCTACAAGATGCGTTACGCCGGTGTCATCCTTTCCGGTGCGCTGGGCGCCATCGGCGGTCTGGCTTATATCGTGCCCCCGGTGCAGACCTGGAACTTTGAAGTCGGCGTGGCCGGTGCAGGCTTTCTGGCGCTGGCAGTTATGATCTTTGGTCAGTGGAAGCCCTTCCACATCTTTGGCGCAGCCATGTTCTTTGCTGTGTTCAAGAGCCTTGCTAACATTGCTGACTCCACCTTCCTGGCGCAGCTGCACTGGTCCAGCAACATCTATAATATGATGCCCTTTGTGGCGTCCATGGTCATTCTGGCATTCACCTCCAAGAACAGCATGGCACCCAAGGCCGAGGGTATCCCCTACGATAAGGGCTCCCGTTAAACGGTTCCGGTATAATATTCCATAAGCACAAGGCATCTGCAGCCGCCGCTCTGATATATCAGGGCGATGGGGCGCGGATGCCTTTTTTGTACGGGGAATGGCACATTTTATCCATCTGTTTGCCGGTAGAAAATGGCATTTTCTGCTTGTAAATTGCGGCGGGATATGTTATCATTAAAAAACGAATGTGTATCTATAGGAATCCGGTGTGTATTTCTTGCACTGCGGAACAACAAGAAAGGTGAGTTACTCTACTATGGACGAAAAAACAACTATGGGACAGTCGCTCCGGAGCATGGAGGACGAGGAGACCATTGATCTGATGGAGCTGGCTCGCCTGCTGTGGGCGCATGCGGTGCAGATCGTGGCAGCGGCTGTTGCGGCAGCGCTGATCTGCCTGCTGGTGTGTATGTTTGCGCTTACACCCAAGTATCAGGCTTCCATCAACATGATCGTGAATACCCGGCAGGACACTACTTCCACCTTCACCAGTGATAACTTCAACTCTGCCAAAAACCTGATCAGCACCTATGCGGTCATCATCAAGGGCAACACCGTGCTGAACGAGGTAATCGACACGCTGGATCTGGACATGACCTACACCGAGCTGTATAAGATGGTGGAGGTGACCAGTGTGGACTCCACCCAGATCATGGAGATCACTGTTACCGATACCGACGCAGAGCGTGCAGGCGAGATCGTCCAGACCATTGCGGACATCGTGCCCGACGTGCTGGTGGAAAAGGTGGAAGCCGGCTCCTGCAAGACGGTGAGCGATGTGATCATCAACCCCAACAAGGTGTTCCCCCAGACTAAGAAGTACGTTGTGCTGGCTGGTTTGCTGGGTGCTGTTCTGGTGTGCGGCGTTCTGGTGCTGGCACACCTGCTGCACGATACTGTTGTGGACGACGAAGATATCCAGAAGAAGCTCGGCCTGCCCGTGCTGGGCCTGATCCCGGAGGTGTAAGACGATGCGGAATCTGTTTAACAAAAAGAAGAAAACCAGCGGTGAGCACCGCACCCTGCAGCTGATCACCGATAAAAAGATGCCCTTTGGCTATGTGGAAGCCTACAAGTCGCTGCGCACCAATCTGGACTTCATGGCAGGCTCCATGGATGTGCACACGCTGGTCATCACCAGTACCGTGCCGGAGGAATCCAAGAGCAACGTGGCGGTCAATCTGGCATTGTCGCTGTCCGAAAGCGGCAAAAAGGTGGCTCTGGTGGACTGCGACCTGCGCAAGCCGGTGCTGCACCGCTATCTGAAGGCTGGTCACAACGTAAAGGGCGTTTCCAACGTGCTGTCCAATCAGTGCACGCTGGACGAGGCTTTACAGGAGCTGAAGGCAATGAACCTGACCTTCCTGCCCGCAGGCACCCCGCCGCCGAACCCCTCTGAGATGCTGAGCCAGCCGCAGATGCAGGCTATGGTGGAAGCTCTGCGCGAGAAATTCGATTTTGTCATCTTTGACGCGCCCCCGGTGTCTGTAGTCACCGATGCAGCCGTCATCGGACGCTATGTGGACGGCGCAATGTTCGTGGTGCGCTCGGACTACGCCCCCGCCGATGCAGTGCGCAGCGCGGTGAAAAAGCTGCAGGATGCCGGCGTCAAGGTGCTGGGCAGTGTGCTGACCCGCTACGATATGAAGAAGGCACTCAAGGGCTCCAGCTACGCATACAGTTATGCCTACAATTACAACTATGCCTACGGCAAGCAGGATGCTGCCGCCGGTAAATAAGGAAGCGCCGCTATGACTGATCTGCATTGTCACATTCTGCCCGGCATGGATGACGGCGCAAAGGATACGGCGGTCTCGCTGGAACTGCTGCGCAGGGAATATGAGGACGGTGTGCGCAATATCGCGTTCACCAGCCACTTCAACAGCGAGCGCACCACGGTGGAAGCCTTTACGGCAAAGCGGCAGGCTGCCTTTGCGCAGCTGACTGCCGCGCTGGAGGGGCAGCCCATGCAGTTTGATTTCAAACTGGGTGCAGAGGTGTTTTTTTCTCCCGGTCTGTGCGAGCTGGATACCCGGGCGCTGTGCATGGGGGATACCGCCTATCTGCTGCTGGAGTTTCCCACCACCCACAAGCCGCATTTTATCCGGCAGACGCTGTACAATCTGCAGCAGCAGGGCATCGTACCGCTGATCGCACATATCGAGCGCTACCCCTATGTGCTGGAAGATCCCGCCCTGCTGTACGACTGGATCGCTGCCGGCGCCTATGCGCAGATCAACGTGGGGGCACTGCTGGAGCCAAAGCTCGGTAAAAAGCTGGCTAAGTTCATCCAGTGGGGGCTGGTCCACGTCATCTCCACCGATACCCATTCCCCGGACAAGCGCCCGCCCCGCATGGCACAGGGAGTGCAGCAGCTGGAAAAACTGCTGGGCAAGGAAACTGCTGCCCGCATCGTGCGCAACGGCGATGAGCTGTTCCACGATCAGGAGCTGGACGCTGCGACCCTGCATCAGCCCAAAAAGTTTTTGGGTATGTGGGTCTGATCCTATTAATAAGGAGAAAACTGCCCGGGCGGAGGTGTACTCTGCCCGGGCAGCGGATTTTGGTATGAAGAAAAATAAGGTCCTGAAAACCATATTGACCGTGCTGTGGGTACTGATGGTATTGCTGGCTGCAGCTGCCCTTTGTGTGGTGCTGTATCTCCGCAGTATGGCAGCCGGTCTGCCGGAGACCCTGCCGGATGCTCCGGCGGACAGCACACAGCTCACCCTGACGGATGATGAGCTGGATAAGCTGCTCAGCGGCGAACTCACGCTGGAGGAGCTGACCGGCGAAGCAGCTGCCTCCAGCAGCGGGGAACAGGATGCGTCTGCCAGTGCTCCGCAGGAGGAGGCAGGCGCTGTTTCCGCCCCGGAAAGCGCAGCTTCCTCCTCGGCAAGCTCTACCACCCGGACAGAAAGCAGCAGTACAGCTTCCTCCGGCAAGCAGGAGACTGCCGGCACAGCCAGCTCCGGCACTGCTTCTGCCGCAGAAAAACCGGCGTCCTCCTCCGGCAAACAGGAGGCCTCTTACGAAGCCGAGGTCAAGGCGCTGCTGAAGCAGCTGTATAGCGTCAAGGCGCGCGCCGAGGCAGAGCTGAACAGCTGCATTGCCGGTGCAAAGGCGGAGTATTATGCGCTGCCGGAGTCTCAGCAGACGCAGGCGCGCAAGGTCTCCATTGCACTGGCGAGAAGCGGCAGACTGTATGCGATGCAGGCATCTTACGATAAGGAAGTGGAGAGCATCGTCAGCCAGATGCGCACTGTGCTGACCGCCAACGGCCAGAGCACCGCCTTGGCTGATCAGGCAATGGCTTCCTATAAGGCACAAAAGAGCGCAATGTACGCCGAGCTGACCGCAAAATTGTACTCCTGACCCGCAAAACGACCTATGACCACCCGCAGTACCTTTTTCCGGGCATTGACCGTGCCGGAGAGGGGAGCTGTGGGTGGTTTTGCTTGTGATATAGAGAAAAATAGCACCCTTATGGATGGATGGCTCAGGGGCGGAGACACTGCCTTTTGTACTGACAGGGGAGAACAGATTGTACGTGCCAACGGAACAGTTGCCCGAAAGAGCTAAAAAGTAGCACTTTTACCTACAAAAATACAGAAAATTTGTATAAAGTATAAGATTTCACTCACGCTCTGCTGTAATGAAGTGAATTTTTTTCATGTAAATTGACAAAATTCGAGGTTGTCTTTATAATAGATAGAGTGTTTCTCGGGTATGGACGATGGTGTTTATGCAACCGCAAGATGCCATCGTTTTATTATTCGCTTTTCTGTCCGCGTGCCAAGGACAGACGTCCGCTATGTGTGAGGCTGGCGGACTGCGGGAAAGTGTGGCTCGGCCTGAGAGCAAAAACAGTAATTCATTGATAGGATTGGAGTGGCATCAAACGATGGCAAAGTACATCATCAAGCGTGTCGCAATGGGTATCTTCAGTATCTTCATTGTGGCTACGGTTACCTTTTTTGTCATGAACCTGGTCCCCGGTGGCCCGTTCGTGGCAGAAAAGTCCATCAGCGCCGCTGCTCAGCAGGCGCTGGCCGAAAAGTATGGCCTGGATAAGCCGCTGGGTGTGCAGTACGTCAACTACATGAAGAGCCTTTTGCACGGCGATCTGGGTCTGAGCTTGCGTCAGCGCGGCCGTACCGTGAACCAGATCATCGCCAGCAAGCTGCCGGTGTCCTGCCGTCTGGCAGGCGTTGCAGTGGTGGTGGCTCTGTGCGTGGGCATCCCGCTGGGCTGCATTTCCGCTTATAACCGCGGCAAGTGGCTGGATAACATTATTATCGTGTTTGCTACCTGCGGCATCGCGATCCCCAGCTTTATCTCCAGCGTGCTGCTTTTGTACCAGTTTGGTATGAACATGAAGGTACTGCCCACCGTTGGCCTGAACAGCGCAGCCGCCTATATCATGCCGGTCACCGCACTGGCCATCTATCCCTCGGCTTATATCACCCGTCTGATGCGCTCCAGCCTGCTGGACGTCATGGGTCAGGACTATATGCGCACTGCCCGCGCAAAGGGCGTGTCTCAGTTCATGATCCTGTTCAAACACGCACTGCGCAACGCCATTCTGCCTGTCATCACCTACGTCGGCCCCATGCTGGCCAGCCTGATGACCGGTTCTTTCGTGGTGGAAAAGATCTTCTCCGTGCCCGGTCTGGGCCGCGACTTCGTGTCTGCCATCACCAACCGTGACTACACCATGATCATGGGCACCACCATCCTGCTGTCCAGCATGGTCATCATTGCAAACGTGATCGTGGATATCCTTTATAAGATCATCGACCCGCGCATCAAGCTGCAGTAAGAGAAAGGAGCGATTTTCATGGAAAACATTAAAAAGAATCCGCTCAGCCTGCAGCTCAACGCGGAGGATTTTCTGCCCGCCAGCAATGAGGAAAAGCAGAGCCTGGTGGTCATGCGCGAAAGCGTCAACTTCTGGAAGGACGGTATCCGCCGCCTGAAGAAGAACAAGATCGCCATGGTCAGCTTTGTGTTCATCATTGCCATTGCCATCTTTGCCTATCTGCTGCCCGCCGTCTGGCCTTACAGCTATTCCGAGCAGATGAAGGGCAGCAACAACCTGAAGCCCTTTGAGTACTCTGCCTCCGAGCAGGCGCGCATCGACGCAGGCGAAAAGGTGTTCCCGCACATTCTGGGCACCGACCGTATGGGCCGTGACTTTGCTGTGCGTATCATGATGGGCACCCGCGTCAGCCTGTCCGTCGGTCTGATCGCTTCTGTGCTGGTGCTGATCATCGGCGCTACCTACGGTGCTATTTCGGCCTTTGCCGGCGGCTGGGTGGACAATATCATGATGCGTATTACAGATATTCTGTACACCATCCCCGATATCCTGCTGATCATCCTGCTGGGCATGGCGCTGAAGGATCCGCTGGATGCACTGGCTTCCAAGCCCGGCTTCAAGTGGATGCAGACCCTTGGCCCCAACATGATCTCCATCTTCATCATCTTTGCTCTGCTGTACTGGGTCGGCATGGCGCGTATCGTCCGCAGCCAGATCCTGATCCTGAAGGAGAGCGAGTACGTTACCGCTGCCCGCGCACTGGGCGCTTCCAGCGGACGCATCATCAAAAAGCATCTGCTCACCAACTGCATCGGTACCCTGATCGTTACCACCACCCTGCAGATCCCGGCTTCCATCTTTACCGAGAGCTACCTGAGCTTCATCGGTCTGGGTGTTGCAGCCCCGCTGCCTTCTCTGGGTTCTCTGGCTACCGATGCCGTCAAGGGCATGAACACCTACCCCCATCTGCTGATCGCCCCCGCACTGATGATCAGCGTGATGATCCTTGTGTTCAACCTGTTCGGCGATGGCCTGCGCGATGCCTTTGACCCGAAGCTGAAGAATTGATGAGGTGAACAGAAATGAGCGAGAAAATTCTTGATATCAAAGAAGAACGCCTTTCTTTCTTCACCCCCGCGGGCGAAGTAAAGGCACTGAACGGCGTTTCCTTTACCATGAATCAGGGCGATGTTCTGGGCGTTGTGGGCGAGTCCGGCTCCGGTAAGTCGGTCACCGCCTACTCCGTTATGGGTCTTACCGCTTACCCCGGCAAGCTGGTGGGCGGCAAGGTGTGGTTCAACGGCCATGAGATCGAGAACATGAAGGAGAAGGACTTCCGCAAGATCCGCGGCAACGAGGTCTCCATCATCTTCCAGGACCCCATGACCAGCCTGAACCCGGTGTACACCATCGGCAACCAGATCGTGGAGGTCATCCGCCTGCACACCGATAAGAACAAGGCCGATGCATGGGCACGCGCCAAGGAACTGCTGGAGCTGGTCGGCATCAACGAGCCCGAAAAGCGCCTGAAGCAGTACCCCCACGAGTTGTCCGGCGGTATGCGCCAGCGCGTGATGATCGCGATTGCACTGGCCTGTGAGCCCAAGCTGCTGATCGCCGACGAGCCCACCACCGCACTGGACGTGACCATTCAGGCACAGATCTTGGAACTGATGCAGGATCTGCGCAAGAAGCTGGGCATGAGCATTATCATGATCACCCACGATCTGGGTGTTGTGGCTTCCATGTGCGAGAAGATCGCTGTCATGTACGCCGGCCACATTGTGGAGTACGGCACTACCGATGAGATCTTCTACCAGCCGGGTCACGAGTACACCAAGGGTCTGATCAACTCCATCCCCAAGCTGAACACCGCAGAGCACGAGCGCCTTGTGCCCATCGAGGGCACCCCTGTGGACCTGCTGAATCCGCCGGCAGGCTGCCCCTTTGCGCCCCGCTGCAAGAACTGCATGAAGATCTGTCTGAGCAAGATGCCTCCGCGCACCGAGCTCAGCGATACCCACTATACCTACTGCTGGCTGCAGCAGAAGGCTGAATTTGAGAAAGGGGAAAAGGCAGAATGAGTGAACACAAGACGCTGGTCGAAGTCCAGCACCTGCAGCAGTATTTCCCCGCCGGCGGTGTGGGCAAGAACCGCAAGTACGTTCAGGCTGTGGATGACGTAAGCTTTGCCATCCGCAAGGGCGAGACCCTTGGTCTGGTAGGCGAGTCCGGCTGTGGCAAGACCACCACCGGCCGCACCCTGCTGCGCCTGTACGAGCCCACCGGCGGCAAGATCTACTATGACGGCAACCTGCTGTTTGATAAGGACAACAAGATCGCAGTGGATATGCTGCCCTACCGCCGCCGGATGCAGATCGTTTTTCAGGATCCCTACGCAAGTCTGGACCCCCGCATGACCATTGGCGACATCGTGGGCGAGGGCATTGATATCCATCATCTGGCCGAGAACGAAAAGGACCGCCACGATAAGATCATCGCTCTGCTGGAGCGCGTTGGCCTGAACAGCGAGCACGCAAACCGCTACTGCCACGAGTTCTCCGGCGGTCAGC
>CAVKCU010000028.1:0-11757 GCA_963654645.1 Clostridiales bacterium
AGCCGTCCCGGATGCGGTGGAAGGCATCGCCCACGGCGTTGGTGCCGCCGGCGCACGCCGTGACCGGGCAGGTGCACATGCCCTTCAGACCGAAGCGGATGGCTACCTGTGCCGCTGCCATGTTGGCAATAGCCATGGGCACAAAGTAGGGGCTTACCTTCTCCATGCCCTTTTCCTCGCCGCGGGCGTGCTGCTCCTCGATGGTGGGCAGACCGCCGATGCCGCTGGACAGGATGACGCCGATATCCTTGCCCTCAGCCTCGGTATCAAGGCCGCTGTCTGCAATAGCTTCTGCGGCAGCGCCCAGCGCCAGCAGGGTGAAGCGAGCCATCTTGCGGACTTCCTTTTTGTCCACCACAGTCTCGGGGTCAAAGTCCTTTACCTCACCGGCCAGCTTGCACTTGAAGTCGGTGGTGTCGAACTGGGTGATAGGGCCGATGCCGCATTTACCGGCACGGGCAGCCGCCCAGCTGTCGGCTACATTGTTGCCCAGCGGGTTCACCGTGCCAAGGCCGGTGATCACAACTCTGCGTTTTTCCATAAGGGTTCTCCTTTACATTGCCATGCCGCCGTCCACACAGAGCACCTGCCCGGTGAGATAGCTGCTTTGTTCTGCGGCAAAAAACGCCACTGCCTGCGCCACATCCTCCGGCTGGCCTGCGCGTCCTGCGGGGATGCCCTGCGTCATGCCGGTACGCACCGCCTCCGGCAGCACGGCAGTCATGTCGGTGTCGATAAAGCCGGGCGCTACCGCGTTCACGGTCACGTTCCGCGCAGCCAGTTCCCGGGCAAGGCTCTTGGTCAGACCGATCAGCCCCGCCTTGCTGGCGGCGTAGTTGGTCTGCCCGGCATTTCCGCGCAGCGCCACCACGCTGGAAAGGTTCACGATGCGACCGTAGCGCTGGCGCACCATGCGGCGGGCAGCTTCCTTGCAGCAGAGAAAGGCGCTTTTCAGGTTGGTGTCCAGCACCGCGTCAAAATCCTGCTCGGTCAGGCGCAAAATCAGATTGTCCCGGGTGATGCCAGCGTTGTTCACCAGCACATCCACCCGACCAAAGGCCTCGGCGGCGGCATCGAACAGCGTTTTGCAGCCCTCTGCGGTGGATACATCCGCCTGCACGGTCACCGCCTGCACGCCCTCGGCGCGGCAGAGCGCTGCCGTCTGCTCCGCAGGCTCTGCGCCGTGGCAGTAGTTCACCACCACGTTGCAGCCCTGCTTTGCCAGTGCCACGCACACTGCGCGGCCAATGCCCCGGCTGCCGCCGGTAACGATGGCGGCGCGGGTCAGCTTTTCTTCGCTCATTCTGCTTCCTTCCATGCGGTCAGCGCCGCATCCAGCTGTTCCGGGGTCTCCACTGCGGTGCAGACCACCCCGGGCAGGGTCTTTTTCACAAAACCGCTCAGGGCGTTGCCGGGGCCGACCTCCAGAATGTGGTCTACGCCCAGCTCGCCCAGACGGCGCAGGGTGTCTTCCATGTAGACGCTGCTCTGCACCTGCTTTACCAGCAGCTGCGGGATGCTGTCAGTCTCAGCCTTTTCATGCCCCAGACAGTTGAACAGCACCGGCGTCTCCATGGTGCCGAAGCTTTCGCCCGCAAAGCGCTGTGCCAGCGCATCTCCTGCGGGAGCCATCAGCTTTGTGTGGAAGGGGCCGCTGACCTTCAGCGGGATGCAGCGGCGGGCACCGGCTTCCTTTGCCAGCGCGGCGGCCTGCTCCACAGCGGCTTTTTCGCCGCCGATGACCAGCTGCCCCGGGCAGTTGTAGTTGCAGATCTGCACACAGCCTGCCTCTGCAGCCTGTTCGCAGCAGGCAGACAATTTTTCTCTGTCCAGCCCCAGCACGGCGGTCATGCCGCAGGCAAGCCCCTTTGCAGCCTCTGCCATGGCCTTGCCCCGGAAGGCGGTCAGCTCAATGGCCTGCTTTGCGGTGAACACCCCGGCTGCCTGCAGCGCGGAGTATTCGCCCAGCGAAAGCCCCGCCAGGTAGGCGGGCTTTACGCCCTTTTCCGCCAGCACGGCGGTCACACCGCAGGCAAAAGCCACCATGCAGGGCTGGGTGTATTCGGTCTGATTCAAAACGCCGTCCGGGTCCTCAAAGCAGACGCGGTGCAGGTCAAAATCCAGCGCTGCGCTGTCAAAGGCCGCCCGGAAGGCGGGAGATGCTTCGTAAAATTCCTTGCCCATGCCGGGGTGCTGCGCACCCTGACCGGCGTAAAGTACGGCAAGCTTCATAAATTCTGCCTCCATTCGGTCACAAGTTCGTCCATCAGCTCGCGCACGGTGCGCATCCGGTCCAGTCTGCCCACGTTTTCGCCGCAGAAGAAGAGCCCTTCCTCCACGTTGCCCTTCACCGCTTCGATGAGGGCGTGGGTGATGCAGTAGGGCACGGCGGCGGGGTCGCAGGTCTTGAGACACCGGGCGCAGTGCTTGGGCGGGAAGCGTTTGCCCTCTGCCAGCGCCTGCACCAGCGGAGTGTTCAGCGCACGACCGGGCATTCCCACCGGGCTGTGGATGATGCGCACATCCTCCGGCTTTGCCGCCAGCAGCACGTCCTTGTAGGTCTGGGAGGCGTCGCACTCGTAGGTGGGGATAAAGCGGGTGGCAAGCTGCACGCCCGCAGCGCCAAGCTTTGTAAAGTGTGCCATATCGGCACCGGTGTACACGCCGCCCGCCACAAATACCGGGATGGCGTGGTCGTATTGCTCCTCGTAGGGTTTTACCTCTGCCAGCACCCCGGGTAAGATCTCGTCCAGAGTCTGGCAGCGGTCTTCCAGCAGGTCCTCCTCGGCAAAGCCGAGATGTCCACCCGCCTTGCAGCCCTCGATGACCACAAAATCGGCGGTGCGGTCAAAGCCCTTTGCCCAGCGGCGCAGGATGAGCTTTGCCGCCCGGGCGCTGGATACGATGGGCGCAATGGCTACTTCTTTTGTGCCTACGATGCCCGGCAGCTCCAGCGGCAGACCCGCACCGGAGACCACGGCATCCACCCCCGCCGCCACGGCGGTGCGGATGGCATCGGCGTAGTCCCGGGTGGCTACCATCGCGTTGATGGCTACCAGACCCATACCCCCGGCAATGGCCTTGGCTTTTTGAATTTCTGCAGTCAGGGCGCGGTGATTGGCTGCCGCCGGGTCGCGGGCAAAATCCGGCTCGCGGTAACCTGCATCGGCGGTGGAGATGCATCCCATACCGCCGCAGGCTGCTACCGCACCAGCCAGCCCGCCCAGCGAGACGCCCACGCCCATGCCGCCCTGCAAAATGGGTACTTGCAGGGGCTTGCCGCCAAGGGTCAGCATTCGGCGTTCAGCGCGGCGATGCGCTGCCTCCCGCCCTGCCACAGGTCGGCAAGGATGTCCGCCACGGGGCGTATCTCGTGCAGCATTCCAGCCACCTGACCAGCCATCAGGCTGCCGCTTACCGTGTCGCCCTCAAAGACGGCGCGGCGCAGGCTGCCCAGCGTGTATTTTTCCAGCTCCATCTTATCGGCACCCGCCTTTTCCTGACGGACATACTCACGGCTCATGCGGTTTTTCAGCACACGCACCGGTGCACCCACGGTGCGCCCGGTAACGATGGTGTCGCTGTCCCCGGCTTTGAGCAGCGCGGCCTTGTAGTTTTCGTGGATAGGGCACTCCTCGCTTGCCAGCAGGCAGGTGCCCACCTGCACGCCGCAGGCACCCAGCGCCAGCGCAGCCGCCAACTGACGGCCATCTGCAATGCCGCCTGCGGCGATGACCGGCACGCTGACCGCGTCCACCACCTGTGGCACCAGCGCCATGGTGGTCATCTCGCCCACATGACCGCCGCTCTCGGTGCCCTCGGCGATGACGGCGTCGATGCCCAGCGGCTCCAGATGCCGTGCCAGCACGGCAGCCGCCACCACCGGGATCACCTTGATGCCGGCAGCTTTCCACATGGGAACGTACTTGCCCGGGTTGCCTGCGCCTGTGGTGACCACGGCAACCTTTTCCTCCACCACGATCTGGGCAAACTCATCTGCCTGCGGGTGCATGAGCATGATGTTCACCCCAAAGGGCTGGTCGGTCAGCTCCCGGCAGCGGCGGATGTTCTGGCGCAGGGTATCGGCATTCATGCCGCCTGCACCGATGATGCCCAGTGCACCGGCGTTGGAGCAGGCGGCGGCAAACTCGCCGGTGGCAATGTTTGCCATGCCGCCCTGAATGATGGGGTATTTCGTCCCCAGGATCTCGTTTAAAAGTTTCATGGTCTTTATCCTTTATATTCCACGATCATGCCGCCCCATGTCAGGCCGCCGCCAAAGCCGATGCAGGCAAGGGTCTGACCGGGGAGCAGCTTGCCGCTCTCCGCCAGCTCGTTCAGCGCCACCGGGATGCTGGCAGCACTGGTGTTGCCGTGGCGGTCCATGTTTTTGTAGAACTTTGCACCGTCGGCATGCAGCGCCTTGACGCAGTGGTCGATGATGCGGCTGTTGGCCTGATGGCAGACCACCCAGTCCAAATTATCCAGCGTCAATCCTGTCTCGTCCAGTACGGTGTGCAGGCATTTGGGCAGGGCATCCACCGCAAAGCGGAACACTGCCCTGCCGTCCATACTGATGGGTGCCGAGCCTGCGCGGCTGGGGCCCCCGGCATGGATGGCGGCATCGCCCCGGGCACCCAGCGTGATGGCAAAGGGCACGGAGGTGTCGGTCAGTTCAAACACCGCCGCACCGGCTCCATCGCCGAACAGCACACAGGTGGAGCGGTCGGCGGGGTCCATCAGGCGGGAGAGCGCCTCGGTGCCGATGACCAGCGCGTACCGCCCGCCCAGCGTAGCCAGCAGGCCGCGCGCCACCGCCGTGCCGTACAAAAAGCCGGAGCAGGCGGCGTTCACATCCAGTGCGGGGCGGTCTTCCGGCAGTGCCAGCGCCGCCTGCACCTGACACGCCACGCTTGGGGTGGCATCCGGTGCGGAAAGGGTGGCACAGACGCAGCAGGCAATGTCTGCCGGGGCAAGACCGCTGCGCTGCAGCGCCTGCTTTGCGGCGGCAATCGCCAGTGTGGCGGCGTTTTCGCCCTCGGTGCAGTAGTGCCGTGTGCGGATGCCGGTGCGGGTGGTGATCCACTCGTCGCTGGTATCTACGGTGCGGCTCAGCTCTTCGTTGGTGACCGTGCGGCTGGGCAGAGCCCCGCCGGTGGCGATCAGACGCAAACCCTTCATGCTTTCCTCATTTCTCCGATCTGACGGAATTTCTGGTAGCGCTGCTCTGCCAGCTGACGACCGTTCATGCGGTCAAGGCTGCGCAGCTGACGCCGCAGCGCTTCGTCCAGATTGCCGAACAGTACCCCATGGGCACGCTGTGCGCCGCCCACCGGCTCCGGGATGATTTCTTCCACGATGCCGTCCTTGTACAGATCCTGCGCGGTCAGCTTCATGATCTCGCAGGCTTCGCCGCTGCGGGAGGAATCCTTCCACAGGATGCTGGCAAAGCCCTCGGGGCTCAGCACCGAGTAGACGGCGTTTTCCAGCATGAGGATGCGGTTTGCCACACCCAGCGCCAGCGCGCCGCCGGAGGAACCTTCGCCGGTGACCACTGCAATCACCGGCACGGTCAGACCGCTCATCTCCATCAGGTTGCGGGCAATGGCTTCGCCCTGTCCGCGCTCCTCGGCATCCTTGCCGGGGTATGCGCCCGGGGTGTCGATGAAGGTGATGATGGGACGGTCAAATTTTTCCGCCTGCTTCATCAGGCGCAGAGCCTTACGGTAGCCCTCCGGTCCGGGCATACCAAAGTTGCAGCGCAGGTTTTCTTCCAGCGTGCTGCCCTTGCGGTGACCGATGACTGTGACCGGCTGACCGTGGAACAGCGCCACACCGCCCAGAATGGCGGCATCTTCCTTGCACTGGCGGTCGCCGCACTGCTCAAAGAAATCGGTGAACAGTGCATCCACGATCTCGTCGATGTGGGGGCGCTCCGGGTGACGTGCCAGAAAGACCCGGTCCTCTGCGGTCAGCGCCCCGCAGCCGGACAGCAAAGCGTCCTCCTGTGCGGAAAGCTCTGCCAGCTCGGCAGCGTGGTTGGTGATATCAGTCATGTTCTCGTCCGCCGGGTCGCCGCGCAAAGCGGCGATCTTTTCATCCAGCGGTGCGAGCTGTTGTAAGATGTCCTTGATCATAAGGCGCTCCCTCCTCAGGCGTGCAGCCGCAGCAGCTGCGCCAGTGTTTCGCGCATCTCGGTACGGGGCACTACCTTGTCCACAAAGCCGTGCTCGTACTGGAACTCGCTGCGCTGGAAGCCTGCGGGCAGCTTTTCGCCGATGGTCTGTTCAATGACCCGGGGGCCCGCAAAACCGATCAGCGCCCCGGGCTCAGCCAGCATGATGTCACCAAGGCTGGCAAAGCTGGCGGTCACACCGCCGGTGGTGGGGTGGGTCAGCACGCTGATGTACAGCCCGCCCCGGGCGGAGAACCGCTCGATGGCGGCAGAGGTCTTAGCCATCTGCATCAGGCTGAAGATACCCTCCTGCATCCGGGCGCCGCCGCTGGCTGAGAAGATGATCAGCGGCAGGTGCTTTGCAGCGGCGTGCTCCACAGCGCGGGTGATCTTTTCGCCCACGGTGGTGCTCATGCTGCCCATAAAGAACCGGCTGTCCAGCACTGCAACCACCACCGGGGTGCCCTCGATGCGCCCCGTGGCGGTGATAACAGCCTCCTTCAGACCGGTCTTGCCGGTCTGCGCTTCCAGCTTTTCCGGGTAGCCGGGAAACTGCAGCACATCCTGCGGGGCAAGGTCGGCGTCCAGCTCCCGGAAGCTGCCCTTGTCAAGGATCAGGCTCAGGCGGTAGTACCCGCCGATGGGCAGGTGCACCCCGCAGTTGGGGCAGACGTACTGCGCCTTGTTCCAGATCTGGCGGGTGGCGCGGCGTCCGCACTTTTTGCATTCCACGAACTGCGGGTCGTTCCACACGGCACCCGCATCCCGCCGGGCTTTCAGCTGGAAGGTGCGCTCCCGCATACTGCCCGGCAGCAGGTCTTTGATACTGTTCATCGCGTTTCGCCTCGGTCAGCCTCAGACATGGGCATTGATGTAGTTGAAGATATCGCCTACGGTCTTGAGGGCTGCCAGCTCCTCATCGGGGATGGACACGCCGCAAGCCTCTTCCAGTGCCATGTTCAGCTCCACAGCGTCCAGGCTGTCGGCCTCCAGATCCTCGGTCAGGCTGGCCTCCATGGTCACCTTGTCCTCATCGCAGCTCAGGGTATCGACAACGATCTTCTTCATTTCCTCGAAAGTCATGGTAGTATTCTCCTTTATGTTCACTGTTTGTATTTGATTATTTACCTAAAATTTATGAGGTATCGAACACGACCATTATAATCAAACCGTTGGATAAGTCAATGGTTTTAGTTAAAGATTTTTATCTTTTACACTTTTGTCACAGTTTGCTTCCTTTTTATATAGGGGTTCCCACAGGGCGCAAAAAAGCCGCTGCACAGTACTTTGTGCAGCGGCTCTCTTTTGAATATGAACGATTTGGAATGCGCGCCGCGTTTGCTTTGCGCATAATCAGCGGAAAGATTATTTTTAATTTGCAATTCTGGAAAATCTGCGGATTTTCCAGAATTGCCTTTTCACGGGTGGGGTCGCAAAGGAATGCAGCATCTCCAGTGCCTGTTTCCTGCGGAAACAGCGGCACTGTGGGATAATATCGTGTTTTCCGCCACGGCCTTCCCTGTGAAAATGGGGGACAGGAAAGTCCGCAGACTTTCCTGTCCCCCGAAATAAAAATATTCTTTCCGCTGAAAATGCCCAGAGCGCAGGCGGAGGGCATTCTTAATCGTCTACGGCCTTATTCCAGCCCGATCTGCTGGGCGTATTCCTCCAGCAGCTCCCGCTCAAGGAAGGGGGTCTTGACGCCCATCCGGTCGCGGTAGGTCTCGTGGCCCTTGCCGATGACGGCGATCAGGTCGCCCTCCTGCGCGTGATCCACTGCGTAGTGCAAAGCATCCAGACGGTCGGGGATCTCCACGAACTTTGCATCCGGGTTGCCCTTGTTCATGCCCTCGCGGATGTCCGCGATGATATCCTCCACCTTTTCAAAGCGGTTGTTGTCCTCGGTGAGGATGGAGAGATCCGCCATCTTGGCGCAGATCTCGCCCATGCCGTAGCGGCGCAGCTTGGAGCGGTTGCCGCCGCAGCCGAACACCACCACCAGACGGTGGGGCTTGTAGGCGCGCAGGGTAGTGAGCAGACTCTCGGTGGATACCTCGTTGTGGGCGTAGTCCAGCAGGATGGTGAACTTTTTGCTGATGGGCACCAGCTCCACACGTCCCTTCACCACGCACTTGCCCAGACCGTCGTGGATGGCGGCATCCGGCAGGCCCAGCACCTTGCCCACAGCCAGCGCTGCCAGCGCGTTGTACACGCTGAACTCACCGGGCATGTTCACCTTCACGTCCATCTCATCCTTGCCGGTAACGTGGAAGGCAACGCCCAGAAAATCGTGGGTGCGCAGCAGCTCGAAGCCGGTCTCGCGGTAGTCGGCGGCTTCGCCGCGACCGTAGGTCACCAGCTTGCAGGTATGGCCTTCCAGCAGGGCGGCGGTGTTCTCGTCGTCAATGTTCACCACGCCCACATCGCAGCGCTTGAACAGCTGTCCCTTCCAGCTGCGGTACTCCTCAAAGGTCTTGTGCTCGCCGGGGCCGATGTGATCCGGCGAAAGGTTGGTGAACACGCCCACATCGTAGTGCACGCCCGCCACGCGGTCCATCATCAGACCCTGACTGGACACTTCCATCAGCGCGGTGTCGCACCCTGCATCCAGAAACTCCCGGAAGGTCTTTTGCAGCTCGTAGCTTTCCGGGGTGGTGTTGGCGGTGTCCTTGTGGCGTCCCATATAGTAGATGCCGTTGGTGCCGATCATGCCCACCTTGCGGCCTGCGGCTTCCAGCACACTCTTTATCATGTGGGTGGTGGTGGTCTTGCCCTTGGTGCCGGTGACGCCGATCATGGTCATCTGGCGGGCAGGGTTGCCGAAGAGGTTGGCGCTCATCAGCGCCATGGCATAGCGGCTGCTCTCCACCTTGACCACGGTCACACCGGACAGGGCAGAAAGGTCGATGTCGTGCTGGATGACCAGCGCGCTGACCCCCTTGGCGGCGCAGTCGGCGGCAAACGCGTGGCTGTCCCGCTGGGTGCCCACGATGCACACGAACAAAAGCCCCGGGGCAGCCTTGCGGCTGTCGTAGATGATATCTGCGATCTCAGTATCCAGACTGCCCTGCACAAGGGTAAAGGGCACGCCTTCCATCAGTTGTTCCAGCTTCATACAGTCTCCTCCAAAGAGCTTCTTTACATGGGGTTTTCTTCTTCGTTTGCCGTCATGCGGTCAGGGTGGGTCAGGGGCAGCTGCTCTGCGTCCGCATCAGCCGCTGGTTCGGCGGTATCCGTGGGCAAAGTGCCCTCGGTGCTTTCCGTGCTGTCGGCGGCGTCCTCAGCCGGAGCGTTCTCCTCTGCCTTGGGCGGCACCACATAGCCGGAGGGCAGGGTGGGCTCGCCCTGTGCAAAATAGATCTTGCGGGTGCTGCTGGCGCTGGTATGGCTGAAGTCCAGCCGCCCGGTGTCAGTGGGTCCACATCCCTTGCCGTCGGCGTTGGTCAGCACATAGCGGGCGCGGTCCAGCTTATAATCCAGATCGTTCAGCGTACCCAGCAGCACGCTGATGCGGTCCTGATACAAAAAGGCGAGCTGCTCGGTGTCTGCCACTTCCAGCCTTGTCACATCCTGCAGCAGACCGTATTCTTCCAGCTTGCTGACCAAGGTGCGCAGCGCTTCCATGCGGGCGTCCCCTGTGTCCGCCGCGCTTTCGCTCCCGGCTGCTTCCGACCCGGAGGCGCTTGCGGCGTCCGCGTCCTCCGCAAGGCAGAACGCCTGTCCCGGGGCGGTGTCCTGCAGCTTGCCGCCGTACAGGGTGCAAAGCCCCTCGGGCTGGGTGCTTTCCTCGGAGAGGATCTTCCATTTATCCGAGATCACAAGCCACTTGCTGCCGTTTTGCACCGCATAGGCGGGCACGGCTTCGGTCACCTGCACCACCACGGTGTTGGGGTAGTCCCGGATCACCTTGATGGAGCCCAGCAGCGGGAAGTTCTGCTCCAGCACCGCGGCCTTTTCGCCGGGCTCAAAGCTGAAGATATTCTCTTCCAGCTGCACGCCCATCCGCTGCAAGATGCTGTCTGCGGAATAGCCCGCGATCTCGGTCACCTGCGTGCCGTCCGGGGTCTGCACCTGAATGGAGCTGATGCGGAACAGCATGGTCATGGTCAGGTAGATGCCCGCGCCAATGACGCACAACAGCATGGCAAAGGCAGTCAGGCGGCGCAGTATCCGGCGGCGGCGCAGCGTGGCGCGGGTCACCTTGCGCTTTTTGCGCTTCTCCCGCCGGGCAGGGCTTTGCTGCGGGGCAGTCTGCGCCGGACGCAGGCGCTGGTTCTGGCTGCCTGCCGGGTGCTGCCGGTTCGGGTGGTTTTGTACATTCTGGTAATTCTGGTTTTTCCGGCTGCTCTGCCCGCTGCGGGCATTGTTTGCCGGGCGGCGCTGTTTGCCGCCGGACTTTGCATTTTTGGGTCTGCTGCCCGCCGGGCGGCTGCCAGCGGGGTACTGGGTGGTATTGCTCCCCTGCCCTTGCGCCGTCCGGCGGGTCTGGGTCTGGGTGGGGAACTGGATGCTGTTATCTGCCCGGGAAGCGCGTACACTGCCGTTGGCGCTGCGGGAGGGCGGGCGGCTGAGGGGCTCGCCGTTGTAGCCGTAGCGGCTGCTGCCGGTGCTCCGGGGCGTATTATGATCCTGCGAAGGCGCAGAGGTGCGCACCACATCCCGGTTCACATCGTAGGGTCTGGTGTTCCGGGGTCTGCCGTTGCGGTCACGGTTCTGCTGCATCATTCGCACCTTCTTTCCTGTTTATTCCACGTCTGCATCACGCGGTCTTTACCAGCTTAAGCAGCGCCGCAGTAATGCGGTCCAGACTGTCGTCCACCGACAGGCTGCGGGCGTTTTTGCCCATCTCAGCCAGTTTGCCGGGCTGTGCCAGCATTTCAGCCACCGTCTGCACCAGCTTTTCGCCGGTCAGGTCTTTTTCCTCAATGACCACAGCTGCCCCTGCCTTTTGCAGCTCCATGGCGTTGTAGTACTGGTGGTTCTCCGCCACATTGGGGCTGGGGATCAGCACAGCGGCGCGTCCCACAGCCTCCAGCTCTGCCAGCGTCAACGCACCGGCGCGGCTGATGACGAGGTCTGCCGCTGCCAGCAGCTCCGGCATATTGTTGATGTATTCCTTTACCACAAGGCTGTCGCCGGGGGCAAAGCCCTTCTGCTTTTGCAGCTGCTCAAACAGCTGCACCCCGTACTGCCCGGTGGCGTGCAGGTGCAGCACCGGCTTGTGCTCGTGCTGCTCCCATGCGCACAGGTCTGCCACCACCTCGTTGACCCGGCGTGCACCCAGACTGCCGCCAAAGGACAGGATGACCGTGCGGTCGCCCGCACCCAGCTGTGCGCGGATGGCGTCGCGGTTCGCGGCCTGTGCAAACACCTCCGGACGCACGGGGTTGCCCACTACAAGGGTCTTGTCCGGTGCGCCCAGCTTTTCCACGGCGGCGGGCACGGCGGCAAACACGATATCCACATCCGGTGCCAGCAGCTTGTTGGTCACGCCGGGGAAGGCGTTCTGCTCATGCAGGGCGGTGTGGATGCCCATTTTGGCGGCGCAGCGCACCACCGGGCCGGACACATAGCCGCCGCAG
>CAVKCU010000029.1:0-11677 GCA_963654645.1 Clostridiales bacterium
TCCAGCAAAGCCATCCGCACCTCGCGCATGGCGGCCTTGATATCTGCCTCGGTCAGCTTGCCGTGACCGCGCAGCTTTTTGAATACACCGGCAAGGCGGTCGGTCAGGGATTCAAATGCCATTGTGCGGTGCTCCTTTCAAAATTTGATCAGCTTTCGTTTGCCTCATCCATCGAGCGGATGAGCTCCAGCATTTTTGTCAGTGCTTCCACATACTCCGTGGTGGTAATATTGGCGCGGGGACCGGTACACTCGAACCGGGTGTCGATGACCAGCTGTTCCAGCTGCTCCAGCTTTTGCTGCACCCGCCGGTAGCGGGCTGCAAAGCCTACCTTTTCTTCCAGCTCCTTCAGGGTTGTCTCGCCATGCTTGATGGCGTCCCGTGCGCCCTGCCGGGTGATGCCGAAGTTTTCGCCGATCTCGCTCAGCGAAAGATCATCGTTGTAATACTGGCGCAGCATCTCGCGCTGCTTCTGGGTAAGCACCTCGCCGTAAAAATCCAGCAGATACCCCATTTCCAGATCTTTTGCCATTGCTGTTGACCCCCGGTGCTCTGCTGTCTGTACTTGCTGTGTTGTAAAGTTTTTTTGCTTTACGGATGGAGTATACCAGAACCCCTGCCCCTTGTCAAGGGGCTTTTGGAGTTTTTTCTGAAATATCTGCCTGAAATTCGCTGTTTTTGCCAAAAGGCATCTTGACGCAGCCGGGGGCTTTGCGTTAGGATAATAGTGTTGTATCCCAATAAACCCTCTCAGCCTCACTGCGTTCGGCAGCTCTCCCGAAGGGCGAGCTTTTTTGCTGCAAAAGGGCAGGTATTGCTCTTTTGCCAAAGTTTTCCCGAACATGGTCTGGCAGGGCGCATCCTCTTGAAAGGAGTTCTTCCGTGCCGATCTACTCTAATTTTTACCAGACCCTTACCACCGCCTGCCCCATTGTGGAGCTGCGGGGCTACGCCGCCGCCTGCGGGCTGAAGGGGCATCTGTACGCGTATCTGGATTTTAACGGCCCCACCGGCACCGCCCGGGACGGCCTTGCCGAGGGGATGCTGGCGCTTGCCATTGAAAAAAAGCAGCTTGCCCCGGGGCAGCCCATTATTGAAGCAGCCTCCGGCCCCTTTGCCACTGCCCTGACGCTGGCAAGCCTGACCGCCGGGCACCCCATCGTGCTGGTGATGCCGGAGGACGCCCCTGCCCTGCGGCAGGAGTACCTGCTGCGGCTGGGTGCGCAGATCCGGCACAGCCCCGCCCGCAGCGGTCTGGCAGGGGCGCGGGCGCTGGCAGCGCAGACCGCTGCCGCAAACGGCTGGTACTATATGAACTGGCTGGCTAACGACGACAACCCGGAGTACCACCGCCGGGTCACCGGCCCCGCCATTGTGCAAAGCATTGCCCGGCAGAACCAGAGCCTTGTGGACGCCATTACCATCGGGGTGGGCAGCGCCGGCACGGTGACCGGCGTGGGCGAGACCATCAAGGCATGGACGAACGATGTGCGCATCGTGGCGGTGGAGCCGTATGAAAATCAGGTGCTGGGCGGCGGGCTTACCGGCCCGCACGGCATCCCGGATATCGGCTACGGCATCGTCCCGGAAAACTACAACAGCTATGTGGTGGATAACGTCTCCGCCGTGGCAAGCCGGGACGCCCAACGCGCCGCCCAGCAGGTGCTGCGCACCGATGCCATCCCTGCTTCGGTCAGCGCCGGTGCTGCCCTGCACGCCGCTGCCCAGCTGCTTGCCAACTGCAACAGCCGCGCCGCGCTTGCCATCTTCAGCGGACGCGCCAGCATCGTGTAAGCGGCTGCTTCTATAAAGAGGAAAGAAGGACGTTTTTCATGACCAAGGACATGACCAGCGGCGCCATTACGCCGCTTCTGATAAAATTTACCATTCCGCTGGTGCTGGGCAACCTGTTCCAGCTTACCTACAACGCCGCCGACAGCATCATCGTGGGCAAGTTTGTAGGCGAGGACGCACTGGCAGCCGTGGGCACCTCGAACCCTCTGATGACCCTTGCCATCCTGTTCATCAACGGGATGTGTCTGGGCGCAGGTATTCTGGTCAGCACCGCCTTTGGCGCGGGGGATACCAAGCTTGTGGAGCGTCAGGTATCCACCACCGCCATTGCGGGCACGGTGTTTTCCCTGACCTTCTCCGCCCTGTGCGTGCTGCTGGCAGACCCGCTGCTGCGGCTGCTGCAGGTGCCCACTTCCATTCTGCCCATTGCGGTGAACTACCTGCGCATCGTGTTTGCGGGGCTGATCTTCACCTTCTTCTATAATTTTCTTGCCGCCACCATGCGTGCGCTGGGCGACAGCAAGAGCGCACTGTATTTTTTGATGATCAGCGCGGTGCTGAACATTGGCGGCGACCTGTTTTTTGTGGAGGCGCTGGGCTGGGGCAGCGAGGGCTGCGCCCTTTCCACCGTGCTCAGCGAGGCCGCCTGCTGCCTGCTGTGCGTGGTGTACATCCGCTATAAGGTGCCGATCCTGCAGCTGGGCAGGCGTTGGCTGGTGTATGACGGCAAGCTGCTGCGTAAGACCGTGAGCTACGGCTGGGCCAGCGCCATGCAGCAGGCCACGGTGCAGCTGGGCAAAATTGCGGTGCAGGCCATCGTGAACACCATGGGCGTCAACGCCATGGCGGCTTTTACCGCCGCCTCCCGCATCGATGACTTTGCCTACACCCCGCAGCAGAACATCGGTCACGCCATGACCACCCTGATGGCACAGAACCGTGGCGCAGGCAAGACCGACCGGGTGCGGCAAGGCTACCACTGCGGTATGCGCATCGAGTTTGCCTACGGCATCCTGCTTACCGCCGTCTGCCTGCTGTTTGCCCAGCCCATCATCCGGCTGTTTGCCACCGACCCGGCTGTGGTGGATCTGGGTGTGCGGTTCTTGCGCACCAGCGCCCTGTTCTACATGCTGCCCGCCGCCACCAACGGCATTCAGGGCTTTTTCCGCGGCATGGGCGACTTGAAGGTCACCCTGAACAGCAGTATGCTGAACATGGGCGGCCGGGTGGCTGCCGCTGCGCTGTTTGTGCTGGTGATGAAAATGGATATTGAAGCCCTGCCTTTCAGCTACGCTGTGGGTTGGCTGCTGATGCTGCTGTACGAGCTGCCCATGCTGGTGCGTTTTCTGCGCAGCAGCGAGGTATAAGAAAATCCTTTAAACTATAAACGGAGCTGCCGCACTATACCATGTGCAGCAGCTCCGTTCTGTTTTTATTCTCCGTATTCCATAAACATTGCACGGACGGTAAGAAAAATGATCTTCCAGTCCACCCAGAAGCTGCGCTCCTGTATGTACTTCAGATCCAGCGCCACCCACTCGTCAAAGCTCATTTCGTTGCGGTGTGGTGCGATCTGCCAATAGCAGCTCAGCCCGGGGGTAACGTACAGCCGCTGACGCTGGTAGTCATTGTACAGCTCCACCTCCCGGGGCAATGCAGGGCGCGGACCCACGATGCTCATATCCCCGCGCAGCACATTGAGCAGCTGCGGCAGCTCGTCCAGGCTGGTCTTGCGCAAAAAATGCCCTACCCGGGTAATGCGGGGATCTCCTTTGATCTTGAACACCGGACCGTCCATCTGGTTTTGGCTCAGCAGCTCGTTCAGACGTTCCTCGGTATCCGGGCACATGGTGCGGAACTTATACAGCCAGAACAGCTGCCCGTCCCTGCCTACCCGACGCTGCCGGAAGATCGCCCCTGCTCCGGGGCTGTCCAGCACGATGGCAAGGCTGATAAGCACCGCCAGCGGTGCAAGCAGGATCAGCGCCAGCAGGGAGAACAGGATGTCCTGCGCACGGCGCAGCGCCCAGTAATGCCAGTGGCTGCGCAGCATCTCTTCCCGGTCAATAAAAAGCTGCGGCGAGGTGCTTGCGGTAAGCTCCATCCAATGACCCACTCCTGCCTGTAAAAAATTTGTAGAATCTGCCAATATTTTACCACAAAACAGGCTGCAGTTCAAGCAGATAAAGCACAGCGTTCATTCTGCATCCTCCCGCTCCGCAAAAGAGGGCGCCGCACCGTGTCTGGTGCAGCACCCTCCGGAAAAAGCCCTTTATCCTGTTACCCGAACAGGCTTTTGGTGTTGTGAGAGTATACAGAGAGGACTAATCCGACGCAGATATACAGCATAAGCACTGAACTGCCGCCAGCAGAGTAGAAAGGCAGGGTGACGCCGATGACCGGCAGCACCCGCAGGTTCATGCCCACGTTCACCGCGATCTGCGCCATCAAGGCTCCGCCGATGCCTGCACAGATGTAGCTGCCCAGCAAGTCCTCGCTGCGGGCACCGGTGGCAAAGGTCTTGATCACCAGTGCCAGCAGAACGCCCAGCACCACGCAGCAGCCCACAAAGCCCGCCGCATTGCCGATCCAGCTGAGGATGAAGTCGTTATGGGCGTTGGGCACGCTGTAATACCGTCCGCCGAATAAGCCGTTGCCGAAGATACCGCCGGAGCCCAGCGCGATCTCGCCGCGCTGCTGCTGGTAGATGATATTCTTCCACACCGTCTCACTGGGCGCCCAGCCCGTGGTGTTTTCCGGGTCCAGCACCGCCAGAATGCGGTACCACTGGTATCCCTTGCCGATCTTATCGCTGAAAAAGGCAAAGGCCACCGCTACGGCAGCGCCCGCCGCTGCAAAGGCTGCAAAGATATACTTCCAGCTCAGCCCCGCCGCAAACATCATGCAGCAGCCGATGATGCCGTAGATGATGGCGGTGCCGTCGTCGCCCTGCACATGGATGATGGCAATGGGCACCAGCAGGTGCAGCAGCAGCTTGGCCAGCTCTTTCGGCTCGTTGATGCGGCTGCGCACATTGTTCAGATGCATGGCAAAGGTGAGGATGAAGCTGATCTTGGCCAGCTCTGTGGGCTGGAAGGTAAAGCCGCCCAGCTTGTACCAGGAGTAGTTGTCGGTATCACCGGCGTTGTAGCCGATGGTCAGCGGGCCAATGGATACGTTGCGGATGACCAGCGTGGGCAGCACCAGACCCCACGTCAGCACAACGTGCACCGGCCACACCTTTACAAGGCTGCGGTAGTCCACACAGGAGAGCAGCAGCGCGATCACAATGCCAATGGCGGCTGCGCCCGCCTGCACCAGCGCACGGCGGTAATCGCCAATGCCGATGATGGCACCGGTCACCTCATCGGTGGCAAAGCCGCTGCCCTGCTCGGCTGCCCACGAGGACAGCGCCAGCACCGCCATAACGCTGCTGAAAATGCACAGCAGCAGATAGATCTTATCGGTGCGTTTAAAATATTGTCGAATGCTATCCAAGGAAAGCACCGCCTTTCGTCAGAACAGTCTGCGGGGCGTGCCTGCGTACAGGCGATAAAAACCCAGCATATCGCTATTATACACAAATCCCTGCGCCAATGCAATGCAGCCAGTGTGACGGAATGGTAAAACATTGCCGGGATGCTTGACAAAGCTCCGGCTGCATTCTACAATGAACCTGTGGACGCGATCTTGCGTACAACAGCCCCGGCAGTGTGCCGGGGGAGAGGAACGGAAAAGAAGAAATGGAACATACCTTTTATCGCCGCCTGCTCAGTGCCGTGTGTGCCATTGCGCTGGTCTTCACGGCAGTGTGTCCGGCAGTAGCCGCCGCACCGGAGGATGCCGCCGGCACTCCTCAGACCCTGACTGCCTCCGAGGTAAAGGAGATGCAGCAGACCGATGCCGCCGTCACCGCCCTGACCGCCAGCGCCGCTTACGCCGGTATGTCGGAAGAAGAGCGTCAAGCCGCTGCGCTGGCGCAGCTGGACGCGCTGGCGGCGCAGGGACTTGTAAAAAAAGACAGCATCTATGCGGATGTAAAAAACGGCATGATAAGCTTTACTTACAGCTGCGGCGCACTGGGCGGCATTCTGCTCACTGACACCGAGAGCGAGGCGGACGCCGCTCTGCCCGGACCTGAGCTGGAGGATGCGCCCGCCCTGCTCACCGCCGAAAACGGCACCGTGGGCAATGCGGTCATCTACTATGCTTTCGATAACGGAGTCAACAGCAACCGCTACCCCTACTATTCTTATATGAAAGACTACTGGAACGGCTCCGGGCTGGACACCCATCTGGACATGATGGTGACCGTCTCCGATTTAAAGCGGATGGCAGATTACGACCTTGCCATCCTCAGCGCCCACGGCGCGTACTATACCTATGAGTACGGCTGGCTGTGGAAAAAGCAGGCCACCGCGCCCATCATCCTGCTGCTGGAAAAATCTGATTTCTGGAACGACCTGCGCTACGGCTTGGAGCTGCTCAGCCACCGGGTCATCAAGGTGAACGGCTGCTACGCCGTCACCGGAGACTTTTTCAGTAATGCCTACCGAGGCGGTAAGCTGAACGGCACCATCGTGCTCTCGGAGACCTGCGAGTTTTACGGACGCAGCGGTCATGTGGACACCGCCCTCTCGGACGGACTGCTCTCCGGCGGGGCAAAGGCCGTGGCAGGCTTTGTGAACAACGTGTACAGCGTGTATTCCCGCAGTATGCTGTGGGCGACCGTGAACCGCCTGATCGAGGGCGAGACTTTGCAGCAGGCTATTGATTACAGCCTTGAGGTCTACGGCGAAAACGACATCGTGTGGTACATCAACCAGAACACCGGGCGGCGTCCCCACCCGGCAGCGTCCTACCCCATTATTCAGGGCGATGCCGCTGCCCGGCTCACCGCGCCCGGCACGGTGGAGCGGCAGACCCCTGCCGCCGCCTGACCATTGCACTTTTGCACATTTTATATTATACTTAGGGATGGCAGAGCGTCTGCCATCCCTTTTTTGAAATAATGAGGTAACCTTCATGTCAGAATATATCACCCATTCCCGCGCCGAGACGGTGGCGCTGGGCAAGCGGATGGCCGCTGCACTGGCTCCCGGAGCGCTGATCGCCTTTACCGGCGGTCTGGGCGCGGGCAAGACCGCCTTTACCGAGGGTCTTGCCGAGGGTCTGGGCTGCACCGACCCGGTGTCCAGCCCCACCTTTGCCATCGTGAACTACTACCGGGGTCCGCGCCCGCTGGCGCACTTTGACCTGTACCGCATCTCCACCGAGAACGATCTGTGTGCAGCGGGCTTCTACGATTATCTGGATCAGGGCGCTGTGGTGGCGGCAGAGTGGAGCGAAAACTTTGCCGACCTGCTGGCGCTGGAAAACCCCATCCGGGTGAACATCGAACGTCTGGACGATACCACCCGCAGGATCACCATTGAGGGGGTGACGGTATGAATATTCTGGCTGTGGATACGGCAGGCAAGACCGCCGGCGTGGCTCTGCTGCAGGACGATCGCCTGCTGTACGAGGTGTATCTGGACGGCGGCATGACCCACAGCGAAACGCTGATGCCCATGATCGACACCTGCTTAAAACTGTGCGGACTGACCTGTGCGGACATCGATCTGTACGCCGTCAATGCAGGTCCGGGCAGCTTTACCGGTCTGCGCATCGGGCTGGCAGCCGTCAAGGGTCTTGCCTTCCCGCGTGAGACCCTGTGCGCCCCGGTGTCTACCTTAGAAGCGCTTGCCGCTGCCCACACCGGCGAGGGTACGGTGCTCTGCGCACTGGACGCCCGCCGCGCACAGGTATACAGCGCAGCGTTTGACCTTGCCACCCACACCCGTCTGCTGGACGACGACGCCCGGGCGGTGACAGATCTGGCGGATTTTGTAGAAAATTGCAAAAAGCCCCTGTTTTTTGTTGGTGATGGCGCAGGTCTGTGCTATAATAAATACAGCAATGTACCGGGCGTACTGCAAACGCCCTCGGCGCTGCGGGGCGGTCGTGCCGCCGCCGTAGCACTTGTGGCAAAACAGATGGCAGCAGCCGGGCAGGCTGTACTGCCGGAAGCGCTTCTGCCGGACTACCACCGCCTCAGTCAGGCGGAGCGGGAGCGGGCAGAGCGTCTGGCTGCCGAAGCCGCAGCAAACAAGCAATAAAAAACGGAGCTGTGATCACTCACAGGGAAAGGACGTTTTTCCATGGCAAAACCCATCGCACTTGCCGCCGACCACGGCGGATTTGAACTGAAAGAGGCTGTCAAGGCACATCTGGAGGAGCTTGGTCTGGAGTATATCGACTTTGGCACCCACAGCACCGACAGTGTGGACTACCCCGATATGGCTGTGCCCGCCTGTGACGCAGTGGTGAGCGGTCAGTGCGGGAAGGCACTGCTGTTCTGCGGCACCGGTGTGGGCATCAGTATGGCTGCCAACAAGATCAAGGGCATCCGCGCCTGCTGCTGCTCCGACAGCTTCAGCTGTGAGTATACCCGCCGCCACAACGACGCCAACGCCCTGTGCATGGGCGGCCGCGTGGTGGGTGCAGGTCTTGCCTGCCAGCTGGTGGACATCTTCCTGAACACCGAGTTTGAGGGCGGTCGTCATCAGCGCCGCATCGACAAGCTGACCGCACTGGAAAACCGCTGATTTTCCCTGAAGTGGAAATTGAGCTTTTGTGCGTCCGGCGGCGCACAGGGCTACAGACTAGTACCCGATAGAATGTTCTATATAAATTAAGGAGCGTGTTTTTATGACCCCGATGATCGTTGAACATCCGCTGCTGCAGCACAAGATCAGCCTGCTGCGCAACAAACAGACCGGCACCAAGGAGTTCCGTGACCTCGTTGGCGAGATCGCAACTCTGCTGTGCTACGAGGCTACCCGCGATCTGCCGCTGGAAGAGGTGGAGATCGAAACCCCCATCACCATGGCAAAGACCAAGGTGCTGGCAGGCCGCAAGCTGGCTCTGGTGCCCATCCTGCGCGCCGGCATGGGTATGCTGGACGGTATGCTGACCCTGCTGCCTGCCGCTAAGGTCGGCTTTATCGGTCTGTACCGCGACGAAAAGACCCTGCAGCCCGTGGAGTACTTCTGCAAACTGCCGCAGGATATCGCCGAGCGTGACGTTCTGGTGCTGGATCCCATGCTGGCTACCGGCGGCAGCGCCATCGACGCCATCACCCAGATCAAGAAGCACGGCGCAAAGCGCATCAAGTTCATCGGTCTGCTGGGCGCACCGGAGGGCATCAAGGCTCTGCACGAGGCACACCCCGATGTGGACATCTATCTGGGCGCACAGGACGACTGCCTGAACGAGAACGGCTACATCGTACCCGGTCTGGGCGATGCAGGCGACCGTATCTACGGCACCAAGTAAAAACAGCATAAAGCCTTTTCACCGCCGTCTCCCGCCCGGAGACGGCGGTTTTTTGCTGTGCGCTTCCGGGAGTGCGCAGCAAAAAAGACCGCTGCACAGCGCCATGCCGTGCAGCGGTCTTGCTCTTTGTGTTTCTTTCCGCTTATTTCAGCACCGCACCCAGATTTGCACTGGTGACCATGCGGGCATAGCGGCTGAGCCAGCCGGTCTTGATGTTGGGCTCGGGCGCAACGTACTTTGCCTTGCGCTCAGCCAGCACCGCGTCGCTGACCTCCAGCGTGATGGAGGCGTTGGGGATGTCGATGGCAATGGTATCCCCTTCCTCGATCAGACCGATGGGGCCGCCGGAGGCTGCCTCCGGGCTGACGTGACCGATGGCGGCACCGCGGGATGCACCGGAGAATCGACCGTCGGTGATAAGAGCAACCGTCTTATCCAGCTTCATGCCTGCCAGCGCAGAGGTGGGGTTGAGCATCTCCCGCATACCCGGGCCGCCCTTGGGGCCTTCGTAGCGGATGACCACCACATCGCCCGGGACGATCTTGCCCGCGTAGATGGCGGCAATGGCCTCCTCCTCGCTGTTGAACACCCGCGCCGGACCGGAATGCTGCTGCATCTCCGGGGCGACGGCGCTGCGCTTGACAACGCACCCGTCCGGGGCAATGTTGCCCCACAGGATCTGCAGACCGCCGGTCTCAGAGTAGGGGTTCTCGATGGGACGGATAGCCTTCTCGTTCAGGATATGGGCGCCCTTGATGTTCTCGCCAAGGGTCTTGCCAGTGACGGTGGGCACGTCCAGATCCAGCAGGTCCTTCTTTGCCAGCTCCGCCTGTACTGCCGGGATACCGCCCGCTGCGTACAGATCCGGCATATGGGTGGGGCCTGCCGGTGCCAGATGGCACAGGTTGGGGGTCTTGGCGCTGATCTCGTTGAACAGCTTCAGGTCGATGGGCACACCGGCTTCGTAGGCGATAGCCAGCAGGTGCAGCACCGTGTTGGTGGAGCAGCCCAGCGCCATATCGCAGGTCAGCGCGTTGCGGATGGAGCGCTCGTTGATGATCTGGCGTGCGGTGATGCCCTTGCGCACCATCTCCATCACAGCCATACCGGCGTGCTTTGCCAGCTGCAGGCGCTTGGAGTACACAGCCGGGATGGTGCCGTTGCCGGGCAGTGCGATGCCGATGGCCTCGCACAGGCAGTTCATGCTGTTGGCGGTGTACATGCCGGAGCAGCTGCCGCAGCTGGGGCAGCAGTTGCAGGTGCAGTCCTCCAGCTGCTCGTCGGTGATCATACCGGCCTTATAAGCACCCACAGCCTCGAACATCTTGGAAAGGCTGACCTCCTCGCCGCCGTAGGTACCGGCCAGCATGGGGCCGCCGGAGCAGACCACAGCGGGCACATCCATGCGCACCGCTGCCATCACCATGCCGGGCACGATCTTATCGCAGTTGGGCACCAGCACAAGACCGTCCAGCTGATGTGCCATCAGCATGGTCTCCACGCTGTCGCAGATCAGCTCGCGGGAGGCCAGAGAGTACTTCATGCCCACATGACCCATGGCGATGCCATCGCATACGCCGATGGCGGGGATCAGGATAGGCGTGCCGCCTGCCATCTGCACACCGGCCTTGACGGCCTCTGCGATCTTATCCAGATTCATGTGCCCGGGCACGATCTCGCTGTGGGCGCTCACTACGCCGATGAGGGGGCGCTCCAGCTCCTCCGGGGTATAGCCCAGCGCATAGAACAGGCTGCGGTTGGGCGCGCGCTCCGAGCCCTTGGTCACGTTGTCACTTCTCATTGCAAATCCTCTTTTCTGATAAAGCCCTCTCCGTCACGGAGGAGCTATAAGGTTCCCTTTTCAACAAAAGCTCCCCCTTTCGGGGGAGCTGGCCGCCAAAAGGCGGCCTGAGAGGGTTCTCCTCTTACTTCTTCAGCCAGCTCATCATGCTGCGCAGCTCAGCACCCACCTTCTCGATGGGCAGCTCGGCCTCCATACGGCGCTTGGCAAGGAAGTGCACCTTGCGGCCGCCCTTGGGGCTCATCTCGGTCAGGAATTCGGAGGCAAAGGTGCCGTCCTGGATCTCGGTCAGGACCTTCTTCATCTCCTTGCGGGTCTCCTCGGTGATCAGGCGCTTGCCGGTGCGGTAATCGCCGTACTCAGCGGTGTTGGAGATGGAGTAGCGCATCTTGGAGAAGCCGCCCTCGTTGATCAGGTCAACGATCAGCTTCATCTCGTGGCAGGTCTCAAAGTAAGCCATCTCGGGCTCGTAGCCGGCCTCCACCAGCGTATCGAAGCCGGCGTGGATCAGCTCGGAAACGCCGCCGCACAGCACGGCCTGCTCGCCGAACAGATCGGTCTCGGTCTCCTCCTTGAAGGTGGTCTGCAGGATGCCTGCACGGCCTGCGCCGATGCCGGAAGCATAAGCCAGAGCGATGTCCTTGGCCTTACCGGTGTAGTCCTGCTCCACGCAGATCAGAGAGGGGCAGCCCTCGCCCTCGGTGT
>CAVKCU010000030.1:0-11616 GCA_963654645.1 Clostridiales bacterium
GAGAGATCTGCTCAGAGACCTCGGCAGCGGGCATCAGGTGCTCGCTCAGGGAGACGCAGTACTCTTCCAGATAGACCACGCGCAGCTTGTCGCGCACAGCGGGGTCGTTGTTGATCAGGTCGCCCAGCTTGCAGATCATGCGGATCATCTGCTTTGCCATGTAGTAGCCGGGAGCTGCCTTTGCGCCGAAGATATAGGTCTTGGGGATGAAGTCGGCGTTGGGGTTCTCCTTCAGGTACAGGTACTGAGCAGCGATGTTCAGCGCATTCAGGTGCTGGCGCTTGTACTCGTGCATACGCTTGACCTGGCAGTCAAAGATGGAGTTGGGGTCGATGACCTGACCGGTGCTCTTTGCCAGATAGTTTGCAAAGTCCTTCTTATTAGCCAGCTTGATCTCGTTCAGCTTCTTCAGCACGGTCTTGTCGTCGGCGTACTTGTTCAGCTTGGTCAGATCGGAAGCATCGTGCTTGTAGCCGTCGCCGATGGTCTCGTCCAGCAGCTTGCACAGGCCGGGGTTAGAAGCCAGCAGCCAGCGGCGGTAGGCAATGCCGTTGGTCACGTTCTTGAAGGCGTTGGGCTTGAACAGGTAGTAATCGTGGAAAACGCTCTCCTTGATGATCTCGCTGTGCAGCTTGGAAACGCCGTTGATGCTGTTGGCGGTGTAGGCGCAGATGTTAGCCATGCGCACCTGATTGTCGCCGATCAGTGCCATATAGTCGATCTTGCCCTGATCGCCGGGGAAGGCCTTTGCCAGCTCCTCGCGGGCACGGCGGTCCATCTCCACCACGATCTGGTAAATGCGGGGCAGGGTCATCTTGAAGATGTCCACATTCCACTTCTCCAGAGCCTCGGCCATAACGGTGTGGTTGGTGTAGGAGAATACCTTCTGGCAGATGCTGAAAGCCTTGTCCCAGTCAAAGCCGCACTCGTCCAGCAGGATGCGCATCATCTCGGGGATGGCCAGCGTGGGGTGGGTGTCGTTCAGCTGGATAGCGACCTTGTCGGGCAGGTTCTCCAGCGTAGCGTAGCTGGACAGGTGGTTCTGCACGATGTCGCCGATAGAAGCAGCAGACAGGAAGTACTGCTGGCGCAGGCGCAGGATCTTGCCCTCAACGTGGTTGTCGTTGGGGTACAGCACCTTGGAGATGAGCTCAGCGTTGGCGTTCTTGCTCATGGCGGTGTTGTAGTTGCCCAGAGAGAAGCTGGACATATCAAAGTCCGGAGCTTTTGCCTGCCACAGACGCAGCTTTGCAACGCCCTTTCCGTCGTAGCCCTGCACATACATATCGGAGGGGATAGCCATGACGCTGTTGTAGTTGGTGTGCTGGATGTAGTGGAAGCCGTTGTCCCAGTTCTCGTGGATCTCGCCGTCAAAGCGGATCTCCACAGCCTGATCCGGGTGGCTCTTCAGCCAGACCTGACCGCCGGGCAGCCAGTTGTCGGCGCGCTCCTGCTGCCAGCCGTCCACGATCTTCTGCTTGAAGATGCCGTACTCGTACAGGATGGAGTAGCCGGTGCCGCAGATATCGGTGGTTGCCATGCCATCCAGATAGCAGGCAGCCAGACGGCCCAAGCCGCCGTTGCCCAGACCTGCATCGGGTTCTTCCTCAAAAATGCTGTCCAGATTGATCTCGGCGTCAGCCAGTGCTTTCTTGGCGACCTCGTCCAGACCCAGATTGAACAGGCTCATCTTCAGGCTGCGGCCCATCAGGAACTCCATGCAGAGGTAGTAGACCTGCTTGGTGCCGGTGCCGATAGCCTTGGACTGGAACTTTTTGTGGTTCTCGCTCATCATCTGGCGGCAGATCAGAGCCAGAGAGCGGTAGATCTGCTGGTTGGAGGCAACATTCAGCTCCACACCGTACTCACTGGTGAGCTTGTCCTGAAGAATTTTGCCAAATTCTTTTGATGTCATAGTGTGCTCCTATCCGCATAAGCGTTTGCTTTGCTAAAATAATTGAGTAGATAATAGCAGCAGAAACGTTCCCTCTTTCGCCCGGCTGCCAACATAACAACGTTATTATAATATGAACGATTTATAAATGCAAGGAAACAGGCGCTTTTTTTCCGTAACTGCTATTTTTTCAGGCCACTTTCTGACAAATATGCCGAAATTTCAAAAATTCCACTTTTTCTTGCGGCGTATTTATATTATAATAGAAGGTAGAACTGAGCAGCGAAACGTTTTTCGGGGAGTAATTCCGGCAGTAATAGGGCGGGAAACTCCATTGAAACGTTTTCGGGAACCGAAACGTTACCGGGAACGATGCCAACTTCCGGCAAAAATCAGAATAAGCGGCCTTGCGCCGTACAGATACAGGAAAAAGGGGAAAACACCATGGTAAACAAGGTAAGGGTCAACATCGCGGGCACACCGTATGCTATCGCAACCACAGATTCGGAAAAGTACATCCTCGGTCTTGCCAAAAAGCTGGACGAGGACATCACAAAGCTGCTGGACACCAACGATAACCTCTCGGTGACCAAGGCGGCAGTGTTCTGCGCAATGGATTATCTGGACGAATACCGCAAGAGCACCGGCAGCGCAGAGAATATGCGCAGCCAGATCCAGGACTACATTGCAGATGCAGCCCGGGCAAAGCTGGCTGAGGATAAGGCACTGGCTGAGAACGCCGTGCTGCGCCGGGAGGCAGCCGCCCTGCGGGAGCAGCTTGCCAAGGAGCGTCAGCGCGAGACCCGCCGGGAGGAGCGCGCCGCCCGCGCTGCGGCGGAGACTGCACAGGAGCAGCCCGCCGCCCCGGAAGCCCCGGCGGCAGACAGCACGCAGGCAGACGAAACCAACTGAATGTACCTTATATAAATAGAAGTCAGAAGGAGAACTATGGCAAAGATCGAGATCTTAGCCCCGGTGGGCAGTGAAGAAATGCTCCGCGCTGCGGTGTTCAGCGGTGCGGACGCAGTATATCTGGGCTTTTCGGGCTTCAACGCCCGCACGGGTGCCGGCAACTTTGATGCAGACAGCCTGCAGGAGGCCGTGCGCTTCTGCCACGCCCGGGGCGTGGCGGTGCACGTTGCGCTGAATACGACCGTGTACGGCACCGAGCTGCCGGCGCTGGAGCAGGCTATCCGGGCGGTGGCAGCCAGCGGCGCGGATGCAGTCATCTGTCAGGATCTGGCAGTGGCTACTCTGATCGGCAAAATTGCTCCGCAGCTGCCCCGGCACGGCTCCACCCAGATGAGCGTCCACACCCTGCAGGGCGCACTGGAACTGAAGGAACTGGGCTTTACCCGGGTAGTGCTGGCGCGTGAGCTGAGCCTGCCCGAGGTGGAGCACATCACAAAGCACTGCGGCATCGAGACCGAGTGCTTTATCCACGGCGCGCTGTGCATGAGCGTGAGCGGTCAGTGCTATATGTCTGCCTTTCTGGGCGGGCGCAGCGGCAACCGGGGCTCCTGTGCGGGTCCCTGCCGACTGCCGTTTGAAGCCAACGCCCTGCCGGAGGGCAAGCCCGGGCGTCTGCATCACCTCTCCCTCAAGGATAACTCTGCCATCGACAAGCTGGACAAGCTGCAGGCGCTTGGCGTAGCATCGGCAAAAATCGAGGGTCGTCTGCGCACGCCGGAGTATGTGGCGGCGGCGGTCAGCGCCTGTCTGGCAGGCCGCGAGGGCCGCGCCTACGACCGCGACCTGCTGAAGAACGCCTTCAGCCGCTCCGGTTTCACCTCCGGCTATCTGGACGGCAAAATCGACGGCACCATGTTCGGTGTGCGCAGCGAGGCCGACGCCGAGCTGACCAAAAAGACCCTGCCCATGCTGCGCGAGCTTTACCGCCGCGAGCGTTCCCGCGTGCCGGTGCAGATGAAGCTGGAAATTGAAGAGGGCGGCGAAAAGCTGACCGTCACCGATGCCGACGGCAACAAGGCTTTTTCCTACGGGGATGCCGAGCCGCAGCCCGCCCGCACCGACCCCACCGAGAGCCTGAACCGCAGCTTGGCAAAGACCGGCGGCACGCCCTTTACGGCAGAGAAAATCACCGTGGAAATGGACGGAGGACCGTGGTTCATCCCCGGCAGTGCCGTGAATGAGCTGCGCCGGGAAGCGCTGGATGCTCTGCTCAAAAAGCGGGAGGTACTGCGTCCGTGGCCTACTACCGAGGAGCACGTTGCCGCCCTGCCGCAGCGCACTCTGCCGCCCCGCCGCACCCTGCGTGCCCGGTTCGAGCGCTGGGATCAGGTTCCGGAGCGGGCACTTGACGGGGTGGAATACCTCATCCTGCCCATTGCGCAGGCCGACCGTGTGCCCTGGGAGTGGCGGGCAAAGACCATTCTGGAGCTGCCCCGGGTCATGTTCGGTGCGCTGGAACAGGATACCGCCCGCCGCATTGCAGCCACGCAGGACGCGGGCTTTGCCGGGTACGAGGCCGGCAATATCGCCCATCTGCGGCTGTGCCGTGGACTGCCTATGACCGGCGGCTTCGGGCTGAATATCACCAACAATGTGGCGGCGCAGTTCTATGCAGAGCAGGGGCTTTCCAGTCTGCTCATCCTGCCGGAGGTAAAAGACAGCGATATTGCGTCCATTGCGCCCGCCCGGAATGGGAAACCGGTGCCCACGGGCGTGATGATCTACGGTCACATGCCGCTGATGCTCACCCGCGCCTGTCCGCTGCAAAATATCCACGACTGTGCCCACTGCGATAAGACCGGTGTGCTGACCGACCGCAAGGCCAAAAAGTTCCCGGTGCGGTGCGGTCTTGGGGTGCGCACCATCTATAACCCGGTGCCCATCTATATGGGCGATAAGCCCGGCGCGCTGGCGGTGGACTACGGCGTGGCATACTTTACGCTGGAATCCCGCGAGGAAGCGGCGCAGATCCTGGACAGCATCCGCACCCACGCCCCCTTTGAGGGCGAGTTTACCCGCGGCCTGTATTTTAAAGGAACGAACTGACAGGAAAGCACCGGCATTGCCCCAAGCTTTGCCTGCAAAAAACAGAAAAAACGAAACGAGGTTATACGATGGAACCCATCACTGTAAAATATAAGGTACTGGATGCCCGGGCAAAGGTGCCCGCCTATGCCACCCCCGGCGCAGCTGCTGCCGACCTGTGCGCTGTGCTGGACGCACCGCTGACCGTTGCCCCCATGCAGCGGGTACTGGTGCCCACCGGTCTTGCCATCGAGCTGCCGGGTGCGCACAGCGTAGCGCTGGTGTACGCTCGCAGCGGTCTGTCCATCAAGCACGGCCTGTGCATGGCAAACGGCGTGGGCGTGGTGGACAGCGATTATCGCGGAGAGCTGAAGGTACCCATGGTCAATCTGGGTGCTGAGGCTTATACCATCCAGCCCGGCGAACGGGTAGCGCAGCTGTGCATCGCCCCGGTGTACACTGCCGCTTTTGTGCCCGCCGAGGAGCTGGGTGATACCCAGCGCGGTGCGGGCGGCTTTGGTTCTACCGGAAAATAACCCTCTCCGTCAATGCTTCGCATTGACACCGCCCTCCTCTCGGGGGAGGTTTTAGAAGAGTAAAACGACTGATAGAAAAAGCTCTCCCTTTCGGGAGAGCTGTCACCGCAGGTGACTGAGAGGGTTTTTATGAATCATTTGATCTTAGCTTCCGGCAGTCCCCGCAGACGGGAGCTGCTTTCCCTGTACACAACTGATTTCACGGTCTGCGTTAGCGATTTTGACGAGAGCGCCGTCACAGCGCCCACCCCGGCGCAGTTGGTGGAGCAGCTGGCTATCGGCAAGTGCCTTGCGGTGGCAAAGCAGCACCCGGATGCCGTGGTCATCGGCTGCGATACCGTGGTGGACGTGGACGGCACTGTGTTCGGCAAGCCCCATGATGCCGAGGACGCCAAGCGGATGCTGCGTGCCCTTTCCGGCAAGACCCATCAGGTGCACACCGGCGTGTGCATTGCAAAAGGGGACAGGGCAGAGCATTTTGTGGACAGCTGCAGGGTGACCTTTTTCCCACTGGGAGAGGAGGAAATCGCGTTTTACACCGCCACCCCGGAGCCCTACGATAAGGCCGGTGCCTACGCCATTCAGGGGCGTGCAGCCCTGTGGCTGGACCGCATCGAGGGCGACTACTACACCATTATGGGGCTGCCGGTCAGCCGCACCGTACAGCTGCTGACGCATTTTTTGTGAGAAAAATGGAAAAATGATAGAAAACTTGCCGAAACGCTTGAGAAATGAAGCGCTTGCGGCTATAATAGAACCGTGTTATTCTGCGCAGGAGGGTCTGTTTGCAGCAGACTGTCCGGCATTCTGGGATAGATTTAAGGAACGATCGTAAGGAGATTTGGAACAATGAGTTTTCTGTCAAAGGACGTTGGCATTGATCTGGGTACTGCCAATACTCTGGTCTACATGAAGGGCAAGGGCATCATCATGCGCGAGCCCTCGGTCGTGGCGGTGGACACCAAGACCGACGAGGTGCGCTGCGTGGGCGGCGAGGCAAAGGCTGTCATCGGTCGTACCCCCGGCAGCATCGTGGCGGTGCGTCCCCTGAAGGACGGCGTCATCGCCGATTTCGATATCACCGCAAATATGCTGGAGAACTTCCTCAAAAAGGCCTGCGGCAACAGCATGTTCTCCCGTCCCCGGGTGGTCATCTGCATTCCCTCCGGCGTTACCGAGGTGGAGCGCCGCGCTGTGCGTGAGGCTACCCTGAAGGCCGGTGCTCGTCAGGTGTCTGTCATTGAGGAGCCCATGGCTGCTGCCATCGGTGCAGGCCTGCCCATCAGCGAGCCCACCGGCAGCATGATCGTGGATATCGGCGGCGGCACGGCTGAAATTGCCGTCATCTCTCTGGGCGGCATCGTAGCCTCCCGCAGCGTGCGTATGGCTGGTGATATGTTCGATCAGGCCATCATTGCCTTCATCAAGCGCAAGTACAACCTGCTCATCGGCGAGCGTACTGCCGAGCAGATCAAGATCGAGATCGGCTCTGCCTATGCGCTGGACCCGGAGCTGACCATGGAGATCAAGGGCCGCAACCTTGTGGACGGTCTGCCCAAGAACATCGTGGTGCACTCTGAGGATGTGCGCGGCGCTCTGCTGGAGTGTCTGGTCAAGATCACCACCGCCATCAAGGAGACGCTGGAGCGCACCCCGCCGGAGCTGAGTGCAGATATCATCGACCGCGGCATCACCCTGACCGGCGGCGGCGCTCTGCTGCGCGGTCTGGATCAGCTGATCCAGAGCGAGACCGGCATTGATGTGCACATTGCGGAGGATCCGCTGGATTGCGTAGCCAAGGGTGCCGGTGCAGTGCTGGATCATGTGGACGTGCTGCATGATGTGCTGGACACCGATGGAGGACATATGTAAGAGCGGCTCTCTGCGGAGAGAACTGCTTAAAATGCGGAAAAGTTTCAGACACAGCAGCTGTGCGTTTTTCCGCTGCAAACACTGCATCTTGCGCGGATGGCACGGCTGTCCGCGCTTTTTTCATGCAAGAGCCTGCGGTAGAGCGCGGGCATCCCGACAGGAGGGAAGCACCCTTTGAAAGATTTTTTTGATACCTGGAAATTCAAGATCCTTGTAGCCGTGGCAGTATTTCTGGTGGGCATCATGGCATATGCCGGTGCCAACGGACGCCTGACCGCCGCCCCGCAGGAGCTGCTGGGCGTGATCCTGACCCCCTTCCAGAAGGCGGCGGCTGTGGTCAGCGGCGGCGTGGGCGCGGTGTGGGAAAAATACACCAGCATCGACGAGGTCATGGGGCAGAACGAGCAGCTGGAGGCAGAAAACGCCGAGCTGCGCCAGCAGATGGTGGACTACGACCGCATCAAGGCCGAGAACGAAGCCTACAAGGCACTGGCGAACATTCAGGAAAAGAACAGTAACACCACCTATGTCTCTGGCTTTGTTATCGGTCGTGATCCGCTGGACGAATTCGGCGGCTTCACGCTGGACAAGGGCACTACAGACGGTGTAGAAGTGAACGATGCCGTTATCAGCGACCGGGGCTACCTGCTGGGCATGGTGGTGGAGGCTGACCCGACCAGCTGTAAGGTGATGACCATCCTGCATCCCAGCTTCAATGCGGCGGGCGTGGTCTCCCGTACCCGGGAAAACGGCATCCTGAACGGCAATACCACCTATGCAGCGGACGGTCTGTGCACCCTGACCAATCTGGAGCGCAGCACCGAGACCCGTGCGGGCGATCAGGTCATCACCACCGGTCTGGGCGGGGTGTTCCCGCCGGATCTTCTGGTGGGCACGGTGCAGGATGTGGTGCCGGAGGCCAGCGGCAAATCCTCCATTGCGGTGATGCGCCCCGGTGCCGACCCCCGCACCGCCAAGCACGTTTTTATCATTACTGCGTACTAAGGAGGGCACACTGCTATGGAATCTCGCCGCAAGCGCAGCCGCAGCCAGCTGCTGAAGTGGAGCTGCTATGTGATGGCGCTGTTTGTGTGCGCCGCTTTGCAGACCACGCCCGGGCTGTTCCGGCTGGGGGAGGCAAAGCCGCTGCTGGTGCTGCCGCTGTGCCTGGCGGTGGCAGTATTTGAGGGAGAGTTTGCCGGGGCGTTGTTTGGCGCGGTAGGCGGTCTTTTGTGGGACTACGCTGCCGGGCGCACGGTGGGTATGCTGGCGCTGGAACTGCTGCTGCTCTGCTTTGGGGTATCGGTGCTGGTGCAGCTGTATCTGCAGGTGAACCCAGGCAACTTTGCCGCCGTAAGCACCGTGACGGCGCTGGTGGTGCTCTCGCTGGACTGGCTGTTTTTCTACTATATGCCGGGCTATACCGGCGCTGCACTGCGGTACGTCGCCTTTGTGCTGCCCGGTGCGGCGCTGACCATCCCGGCGGCGCTGCTGGCCTTCTGGCTGGTGCAGCGCATCCATGACGGGTTCCGGATCGACAACGGTGTGGTCTAGCCCGCAAAAGGAGAACCAGATGAACGAAAATGAACGCAAGGTCGTGGTGCGGCGGATGCTGCTGCTCATTGCAGTGGCCTGCATCATCATGGGGCTGTACACCTTCCGGCTGATCTTTTTGCAGCTGGTCAGCGGGGACAGCTTCAAGGCAAAAGCCACCACCACCACGGATTATAAGTTTACGGTCACCGCCGCGCGCGGCAATATCGTGGACAGCACCGGCAAGCGCATCGCCACCACCAGCACCGGCTATAATGTGGTGCTGAACAAGCTGCAGATGGGGGATCAGGATCTGGACACCATGCTGCAGCAGATCGTGGAGCTTTTGCGCAAAAACGATGAAAAATGGCTGGATACCCTGCTCATCAGTGAGCCGGATGCCGCCGGGAATTATACCTTTACGGACAGCGCCGACAGCACCAGCGACCAGAAAACACTGGCTGACATGAAGGAGACGCTGGGTCTGCAGCAGTACGCCACCGCCAACGATGTGATGGAGATGCTGGTGGAGAAGAACCATCTGGAAAGCTTCTCCCTGCCGTGGCAGCGGGTGCTGGCGGGCATCCATTACGAGATGGACCGGCAGGCCTTTTCCAATGTGAACAACTTTGTCATGGCGGAAAACGTCAGTCAGGTGACGGTGGCTACCATCAAGGAGCACTCCCTCACGCTGCCGGGCGTGGAGATCGTGGAGACCAGCACCCGCAGCTACGAGCAGGGCGATATCCTGCCCGCTGTGCTGGGGCGTGTGGGCAAGATCACCGCCGAAAAGTGGAAGGTGTCCGATGAAAACGGTCAGGTGACCTATCCGCTCAAGGAAAAAGGCTATAACATGAACGATGTGATCGGAATCTCCGGTCTTGAGTCCGTGTACGAGGACGAGCTGCGCGGCAAGGACGGCGTGGAGACCATCACCCGCAATTCGGACGGCGTGATCGTGGATACCAAGATCACCACCGTGCCGGAGCCGGGGCATACCGTGCAGCTGACCATCAACAGCGACTTTCAGCGTGCGGTGGACAAGGCGCTTGCCAATAACATCGATATGATCAACCGGGTGTACAACACCGGTGATATGAAAGCTGCAGCCGGCGCTGTGGTGGTGCTGGATGTGAAGGACGGCAGCGTGCTGGCGGCCTCCAACTACCCCAGCTTTGACCAGAACCTGTACGCCACCAACTATTCCGAATACAGCGCCGACCCCAGTCTGCCCCTGTTCAACCGGGCGCTGCAGGGCTTGTACACCCCCGGCTCCACCTTTAAACCGGCGGTGGCAGTGGCGGCGCTGGACAGCGGCCTCATCAACCAGTACTCCACCGTCAACTGTACCGGTGTATACAATTATTATAAGGATTACCATCCCCGCTGCACCCGCCACGGTCACAGCGGCAATATTGACGTGGTCACCGCCATCAAGTGGAGCTGCAACATCTTCTTCTACGATGTGGGACGCCGCCTGACCAGTGACGTCTACGATGCCTACGCCTACAAGCTGGGGCTTGGGCAGCGCACCGGCGTGGAGGTAAACGAGGCTGTGGGACGTCTGACCAAAAAGACGGATAAAAACTACACCTCCTCGCTGGATATTCAGGCAGCTATCGGGCAAGGCAACACGGTGGTAAGTCCCATCCAGCTGGCCACCTACGCTGCCACGCTGGCTAACAACGGCGTGCGCTACCGCACCCACTTTGTCAAGGCCATTCTGGATACCAACACCGGCGAGGTGCTCAGCGAGACCCAGCCGGAGGTGATGGATGTCATCGAGGGCAACGGCAACACCTTTGAACTGGTGCGGCAGGGCATGAAGCTGGTGCCCAGCACCATCAGCGGCAAGATCTCCAGCTACCCCATTGCCATCGCCTGCAAGACCGGCACCCCCCAGCGCAGCGAGACCTACGCCTCGGGCAAGCACTACCTGAACGCTATGATGATCGCCTATCTCCCGGCAGACGACCCGGAGATCGCCATCGGCATCACGGTGGAGTACGGCGGCTACGGTGCCCGCACCGGTGATCTGGTGGTGGATATTGCCAACGCCTACTTTGCCATGAAGGACGGCACGCTGGAGGCGGATCCCTATGTGGATCCGCGCACCGTGGTGCAGGAGGATGCCGCAGCATCGGATACCGCCGCCCAGACCGCCCCGGATGCTGCGAATGATGCACAGACCACTGCAGCTGCTGCAGAACCGCAGCAGACAACCGCTCCCGCAGGGGCAGCGGAAGAGGAAAATAACGATGCACTGCTTGCGCAGTAAAGCGCAGCTGCGTGCAAAGCGCCGAGCTTGAACGAAAATTTGAATATTGTGTCTAAAAACCTGTTGTAAATGAGTTGCGTTTGTGATATCATGTATAACAAAGGAAATTTATCAAGCGTTTTATATACAAATGTTTCAATAGAGGAGAGATCTACAGATGACGATTGCCCTGATCGCGCATGACTCCAAAAAGGAGCTGATGGTTCAGTTCTGTACGGCGTACTGCCGTATTCTGAGCCAGCATAAATTGGTGGCGACCGGCACTACCGGCAAACTGATTTCCGAGGCCACCGGCCTGCAGGTACAGCGTTTTCTGGCCGGGGTGCAGGGCGGCGACCAGCAGATCGCGTCCCGCATTGCCTGCAATGAGATCGACCTGCTGCTGTTCTTCCGCGACCCCATCAATGCAAAGCCCAGCGAGCCGAATGAGATGACCCTGCTGCGCCTGTGTGATGTGCACAACATCCCCATGGCCACCAACATCGCCACCGCCGAGGTGCTGATCC
>CAVKCU010000031.1:0-11302 GCA_963654645.1 Clostridiales bacterium
GAGCCTTGCCGGTGTAAGCCAGACCGGAGAAGATCATGCGGCTGACCCAGAAGCCAATGATGTCGTAGCCGGTGACCAGCGTATTGGTAGGGTAGAAATACTTGAGGTCGGCGCTTTCCTCGTTGGGCCAGCCCAGCGTGCTGAAGGGCCACAGGGCAGAGGAGAACCAGGTATCCAGCGTGTCGGGGTCCTGCGTCAGCTTTGTGCCGCCGCACTTGGGGCAGGTGCAGGGAGCGGACTTTGCCACCACGGTCTCGCCGCAGTCATCGCAGTACCATGCCGGGATCTGGTGGCCCCACCACAGCTGGCGGCTGATGCACCAGTCGCGGGTGTTCTTCATCCAGTTCATATAGTTCTTGGTGAAGCGCTCGGGCACGAACTTGATCTCGCCCTTTTCCACGCTCTCGATGGCGGGCTTTGCCAGCGGCTCCATCTTGACGAACCACTGCTTGGAGATCATGGGCTCAATGGTGGAGTGGCAGCGGTAGCAGGTACCCACCTCGTGCTTCAGGGGCTCGATCTCCTTCAGGAAACCGCCCTCTTTCAGGTCTGCCAGAATAGCCTTGCGGGCCTCCAGCGTGGTCATGCCGGCGTACTTGCCGCAGTCCAGCACATGGGGCTCGTTGACGGTGTTCTTACCGGCAGCAAACAGGGCATCGGCAGCAGCCTTGTCGGCAGCGCCGGTCATGTGACCGTCGTAGGTGAACACGCGCACGATGGGCAGGTCGTGGCGCAAACCCACCTCAAAGTCGTTGGGGTCGTGGGCGGGGGTGATCTTGACGACACCGGTGCCCTTGGTCATATCGGCGTGCTCATCGCAGACGATGGGGATCTCCTTGTTCAGCAGGGGCAGCACCACATGGCAGCCGTGCAGATGCGCGTAGCGGGGGTCCTCGCCGTTGATCGCCACAGCGGTATCGCCCAGCATGGTCTCGGGGCGGGTGGTTGCCAGCTCCAGCATCTCGCCGGTCTCCTTGACCGGGTACAGCAGATGCCAGAAGCTGCCGTCCTTCTCCTCGTACTCCACCTCGGCGTCGGAAATGGAGGTGTTGCAGTGGGGGCACCAGTTGACCATGCGGTTGCCGCGGTAGATCAGCCCCTTGTCGTACAACCGCACGAACACTTCCTTGACGGCCTCAGAGCAGCCCTCGTCCATGGTAAAGCGCTCGCGCTCCCAGTCGCAGCTGCTGCCCAGCTTCTTCAGCTGGCTGACGATGCGGTTGCCGTACTTGGTCTTCCACGCCCATGCGCGCTCCAGAAAACCGTCGCGACCCACCATCTCCTTGGTCAAGCCCTCGGCGCGCATGGCCTCCACCACCTTTGCCTCGGTAGCAATGGAGGCGTGGTCGGTGCCGGGCACCCACAGGGCGGCATAGCCCTGCATCCGCTTGGTGCGGATGAGGATATCCTGCATGGTGTTATCCACCGCATGACCCATGTGCAGCTGACCGGTAACGTTCGGCGGCGGCATCACGATGGTATAAGGTTTCTTGTCCGGATCGGCCTTCGTGTGGAAGTAGCCGCCATCCAGCCAGAACTGGTAGATACGATCCTCCACCTGACTGGGATCGTACTGCTTTGCAAGCTCTTTCATAGTGTCCTCCCAAAAATTTGATGAAGTGGGACGCAAAAAGCCGCCCCACGGAGCGTTCCATGGGACGGCTGTAAATACATACCGCGGTACCACCCAAATTGCGCGGAAAGCTCCGCGCCCCTTGATGCCCCTGTAACGTAGGGCAGACCCGAAAGCGGCTTACCGGCAAGGCTCACCGCTTCTGCTCCAAAGTGACAGTGCCCCGCCGGTATCCCGCCGGGTTTTCAGCTGCCCCCGGCTCTCTGTGCGGTCCCAGACGATGCACACTCTTTTTCAACGCATTTATAAAAAGAATATAGCGTTTTTTGTGGGATTTGTCAATCCGTTTTTACAAAGAACCCATCCCATCTCTGTGTTTTGCGCGCAGCTGCTCTGCCCTGCGCCAGAACGCCCCGTTGAACCATGCCGGCAGATACAGCATGGACAAAAGCCTTGCCTTGTCCCAAAGTTTCCAGCGCGGTTTTGTTTCCATGCGCCGGACGGCGGCTCTGTGTGCCCGGACAGTCTGCACTGCGCTTGCCCGCAATTTTTTGTCCGGGTAATGCGCTTCCAGCATCCGGTAGTAGGCGTGGGCACTAGCCAGCACCAGCATCTGCTCCGCGGAGTTTTTCAGCAGCGGGTCTGTCTGCTGCACCATTTCATAGATCCTGCTCCATGTTTCCACAGCTGTATAGTGCTTTTGCGTAAAAGGCCGCTGGCAGGCAGATTCCGGCCAGATACGGTAGAAGTACAGCGGAGCTTTTACAAAAGCCAGCTTTTGGGCCTGCAAAAGCACCTGTATGAAAAAGTATGTATCCTCTCCGATAAAAAGCTGCTCGTCAAAATACCGTCCTTCGCAAAGGCTTCTTTTGCAGATCATCCGACACACATACAGGCAGGCGGCTTCGCACTGCGTATAATCGAACGAATATTCTGCCAGTGAAAAGGCCTTTATTTCGGGTTCATCCGCTGCGGGAGCGATACCCGCCGGGTTCGCTTCTTTCGGCACCTTGCGGTATCCGCACACTGCAAGCTCTGTGTTTGTCTGCTTCAGGGCGCGGTGCATCCATTCCAGATACTGCGGTGCTACAAAGTCGTCCGAATCCACAAAGCCGATATACTCGCCCTTTGCCTGCCGCAGACCAAAGTTGCGCGCCGAGGACACCCCGCCGTTTTCCTTGCGGAAAATGCGCACCCGGGCATCCTGCGCCGCATACTGCTGCAAGATCTCCCAGCATTTATCCGGCGAACCGTCATCCACAAGGAGCAGCTCAAAGCTCGGATAGGTCTGCGCCAGCAGACTGTCCAAACATTCCGGCAGATACCGTTCCGCATTATAGACCGGCACGATCACCGAGATCAGCGGTTGTTCCTTTGTATTCATTCCGCACCCCTTCTCAAGATCTTCAGCCCGCGCTGCTTCAGCGTATCATACTCTTCGGTGCCGCGGTAAAACAGTACGATCACTGCAGCAAACACAGCCGTATAAAGCAGCCCATCCAGAATAAATACCCCGAAATTGCCCACAGGGAAGCGCTTTACCCACAGTACGGCTGCTGCCGAAACAGCCGTTACAAGCAGCACCCGCTTCAGGTATTCGGCAAAATAAGCCCAGAGCTTCTGCCGCCAATCCTCCTGAACGCCGTACTTCAAAAAGATATAGGGTTCTACCCAGACGCAGGTGCACAGGCTGCTGACGACGGTGCCGCCGACAATGCCAGCCACACCGTACCGCTGCACCAGTACAAGCGAGGCCACCAGATTGATGATGGATTCTGCCACAGCCTTGTAGCGGTCGTTCCAGAACAAGCCCATAGCCTCCCGGAACAAAAGGTTCGCCTGCCGCATCCGCGAGATATAGAACTCTGCCACAATGATCACCACGGTCACGGTCGGGAAACAGAATTTCCCGCCAAACAGCAGGGCGATCAGCGGGTTGAACAGCATCATCAGCCCGCCGGTCAGGTAAGCGGACATTATAAAGAACATAAAGTCCATTTCCTTGTAGATGCGGTACAGCCGGTCTGAATTTTCCAGCGCCGCAAGGTTGCCGACACTGCCGGAAAAGGCTATTGAAAACTTGTTGATCAAGTTGTTCAGCGCGTTGAGCACCAGCCGGTAGTTGGAGTAGATTCCCACCGTTGCAAGACCGATGAAGGAGGACATCAGCAGGCTGTCCGTGTTGCGCACGATGATGGTTGCCAGCTTGTGCATGCTCATGGCGCCGATGTTTTTCAGAATGTCGTTCCGTTCTTCCTTTTCCGGCAGCTCATGGCATTCCTTCAGGTATGGAAATTCCTTGTCCACCATGCGGGAGACCATGATATTCGGGAGAAACGGCAGCACCTGCTGCACCACCAGATACAGGATGAAGTTGCCCGTCAGAAGCAGCACCGCGATCTGCAGCACCGTCTTGATGCATTCGCACACCACGTTCCATCCCGCGCGGATATACCCCTTCTGATAGGCCTGATAGATAGAGTTTTTATAGCTCAGCAGATAGGAGCTTGCCGAGGCCAGCACATACATCATGTAGATCAGGGTGATATGCTCAATGCCCTCGCCGCCCTTGATGAGGTGCGGCAGAAACGGCAGCAGCACCAGCCCGAACAGCAGCACCGAGGCTGCCACCGCCCGGTACATCCATTTGTACAGATTCATCAGCTGCGCCAGCTTTCGCTCATCGTCCCGGGCTGCCGGCTCGTACATGCTGAAGATCATGGCTGTACCAATGCCCAGCTCTGCAAAATTAAGGATGCTGAGCACATCGGTAAACAGGCCGTTGACGCCCAGATAGGCCGCCGAAAGGCAGCGGATGAACACCATCCGGTTGATGAAGGAGAGCAGCATCGTCAGCACCTGTCCACCGATGTTGACCAGCATATTGATCATCGTATAGCGCGTTCTCATGCGATCTTTGTCTTCCTCCTCATCTCGTTATGCTCCGCAGCCAGCCGTATATCTGCGGGCAGCGCTGCAGCAGCCAGCTTTGCAGCCGGAGTTTTAGCGGCACGGCGCAGTACCGCCGGGTGCTGCGCACCACATCCTGCTGCATCCGCAGCATCTCTTTACTGCGGGGTGCTTTGCGCAACTCCGCAGGCAGCGTCCAATAGATCTTGCTCACCTGATCAAAGATATATTTCGCCGTCCTGGGCAGCGGTTCAGTCATATTATTTTCCACAAGGCAGTACCAGTAACGGTAAGCCGCCTGTGCGCCATCGTAATGGCGCAGGGTACTGCCTTTTCCCATAATACTGCCGCTGCGCTGTACATAATAGTACAGCACCTCCGGCACGATGACTGCCTTCTGGGTGTTCAGGCAGATCTCCGGGATCGCAAAAAAGTCCTCGTTCAGTTTTCCCACCGGGTAGCGCAGCTGTGCAAAAAGCGTGCGGCGGTACAGCTTGTTCCACGCGATCTGCACCGTTGTCCAATACGCCTTTTGCAACAGCTCCCGCCCGGTCAAGATCTCCTGCGGAACCGCAACGTGCGTCTGCGTGCAGAGCGCACCGGTCTCGTCCACCTTGACGTAATCACATAGGGCAAGGTCTGCGTCGGCGCTTTGCACGGCTTTATACAGCGTTTCATACATTTCCGGTGCAATGTAATCGTCGGAATCCACAAAGCCGATCCACGCGCCCCTTGCCGCGTCCAGCCCGGCGTTGCGGGCGGCAGAAAGCCCCCCGTTTTTCTGGTGGATCACCCGGATGCGGGCATCCTTCGCGGCGGCGGCATCGCACAGCGCAGGACAATTATCCGGCGAGCCGTCGTCCACAAGGATCAGTTCAAAGTCCGTAAAGGTCTGCGCCAGAATGGAATCGATACATTTTTGCAGATAGTTTTCCACATCGTACACTGGCACGATGATGCTGAGCAATGGTTTTTCGCTGGGCACAGCACGTTCCCCCTATCCTTTTCAGTCTGTCACTTCCGTGCGCAGCCGGGCAATGAGCCGTTCCATCAGCGCCACCCGGTTGAAGGGGGTCATCAGGTAAAAGCCGTCTGCATAGGGCGCAGCCGCCTTGGCAGCCTGCACCGAGATCTCCAGCCCCAGCTCCTCGCCTGCGGCGCGGTCCAGCCCTTCAAACTTCTGAATGATGGCCTCATCCACATGGATGCCATTGACCTCGTTTTCCATAAAGATGGCGTTGCGCTGGCTGACCACCGGCAGGATGCCCGCCAGAATCTTCGCCCGCCCGCCCAGCGTCTCCCGGGCTTTTTTCAGGTTTTCCACCGCCTGTGCCGACAGCACCGGCTGGGTGAGGAAACCGCTCATGCCGTTTTCCAGCTTTTCTGCGGCGCGGCGCAGCTCCACCTCAAAATTACGGGCGTTCAGGTTCAGCGCACCAAACACTGTGATGGGACCGGGCATCTCCCGCCCCTCCCCAGCCAGCGACACGATATACTGCGCCAGTTTGCGGGAGTTGAACTGGTACACATTTTTCACCTCGTCCCGCTCTGCGGTGGGGATGGGGTCGCCAGTAATGGCAAGCACCTCCCGCACGCCCTCGGCGTACAGTCCCAGCAGCAGCGCTTTGGTAGCGTTCAGGTTGCGGTCACGGCAGGTCATGTGGGGCAGCACGTTCATGCCCAGTTCCCGGTGCACCCGGCACGCCACCAGCGAGGAATCCATCCGTGCCCGGGCAATGGGGCAGTCCGCAATGGTCAGCAGGTCGGCACCGGCGGTCTGCAGGCGGCGGGCACCCTCGAGATACGCGGTCAGGTCGGCATCCTTGGGGGAATCCAGCTCCACCGCGATGACCCGCTGCCCGGCGCGCAGCTTGCGCAAAAAGGCATCATCCGTTTCCGCCGCAGGCTTTGCCGCAGCGGCGGGCTTTGCCGCCGGGGCAGCGGGCAGTGCTTCCGGCAGGGCGTCCAGCGCGGTGCGCAGGGCAGCAATATGCTGCGGCGTCGTGCCGCAGCAGCCGCCCAGAATGCGCACGCCCTCGGTGGCAAGGCGGCTCAGTTCCCGGGCAAAATACGCTGGCTTGCCCTGATAGCGCACCTGTGCCCGCGCTACCACCGGGTAGCCCGCATTGGGCATGACCGAAAGCGGCAGTCCCGCATCTCCCAGCTGCTGCACCAGTGCCCGCATTGCGCCCGGGGCAGATACGCAGTTCAGGCCCACGGCATCCACCACGCTGCTCTGCGCCATGCGGCGCACCAGCTCGGCGCAGTAGCGGCCCTCGCGGGTGTAGCCGTCCGGCAGCACCGCAAAGGACACCAGCACAAAGGCTTCCGGCACGGTCTGCTTTAATTCCCGAACAGCCTCCAGCACGCCGTCCTCGGCGCTCAGGGTCTCGAACAGAAAATTCCGTGCACCCAGCAGCGCAAAGCGCTTTGCCACGGCAAGATACACCTGCTCTGCCGGGAGGTTCTCTGTATCCGGCGCAGGACCAAGGTCGGCAAACACTGCCGCGCCGGTCTCCCCTGCGGCCTTTGCTGCCAGCTGCCAGCCCGCATCCGCCAGCTGTTCCCAGCCCGGCTGCTGCGCCGCCGCCAGACGCGGCAGACTGAATGTATTGGTCTTGATGGCATCGGCTCCGGCGGCAAGATACGCCCGGTGCACCGCCAGAATGCCCTCGGGGTCGGTCAGGTTTGCCTGCTCGCACTCCTGCCCGGGTTTTGCTTTATAATAAGTACCCATGCCGCCATCGAACAGCAGCGGCCGCTGGGCTAACAGTTTGCGTACATCCAACATTGATACGTTTCCTCTCTCTATAAAGGATTTCATCTTTCAGTTTATCCTAGTTCATCCATCCGGTCAAGCGGTTTTCTTGATTTGGCTTGCGGCGCGGCTATTTTTGTGCTATCTTAGGAATAAGTTTTTATAAAAGGGAGAGGATGTACCATGCGCCACACCGGCACACTTGAGCTGGAGACCGACCGTCTGCTGCTGCGCTGCCTGCTGCCGCAGGATGCCCCGCAGATGTACGCAAACTGGGCAAATGACCCGGCTGTGACCCGGTTTTTGCGCTGGGAACCGCACAAAAGCCCTGCCGAGACCCGGGCGCTGCTTTCGGCGTGGGCAGAGCTGTATCCGAACCCGGACTATTACCAGTGGGCTATCGTGGAAAAGGCCACCGGACAGGTGTTCGGCTCTATCTCCGTGTACAACGCCCTGCTGGGCGAGCCGCAGCAAAGAGCCAAGTGGCAGGGGCTGGAACTTTCCGGCGGCATCTGGGAGCCGGGCTACTGCATCGGGCAGAAGTGGTGGGGCAAAGGCTTTACCACCGAAGCACTGCAGGCTGTGGTGGATCTCTGGTTCAGACAGGTGGGCGGTGCCTTTCTCACCTGCTGCCATGCGGTGCAGAACCCTGCCAGCGGCCGTGTGATGGAAAAGGTCGGCTTTGTGTACCATCACAACGACGTTTACCACAAATTTGACGGCACACCGGTGGAATGCCGGTGCTACCTGCTGACAAAAGAACGTTACGATAACAGAAAGGACTTACTTTGAGCGAGCTTTATGATATTTTGACTGAGACCCCTCCCACAAAGGTGGTGCTGCTGGCACTGGATCAGGGGCTGTGGGACTGTGAGCGTAGTCTGGCAGAGCTTTCTGCTTTGTGCGAGGCCAACCACATGGAGGCTGTGGCGCAGATCACCCAGAAGCGCCAGACCCCGGAGACCGGCATCGTGCTGGGCAGCGGCAAGCTGGAAGAAGCCAGCCTTGCTGCCGAGACCTTGGGTGCCGAGTGCGCCGTGTTCGACGGCGAGCTGACCGGCAGCCAGATCCGCAACATCTCCAATGCGCTGGGCGGGCTGGAGGTCATCGACCGCACCATGCTGATTTTGGAGATCTTCCGCAGCCGCGCCGTGACCAACGAGGGCAAGCTGCAGACCGAGCTGGCACTGCTGCGCTACCGCCTGCCCCGCCTGCAGGGCATGGGCGAGGCGCTGAGCCGGCAGGGCGGCGGCGGTGGCGGCGGCGGCGGTGCCCGCCGCGGTGCCGGCGAAACCAAGCTGGAGCTGGACCGCCGCCATGTGCACGCCCGCATCGACGCACTGGCTGAAAAGCTGTCCGAGATGGAAAAGCGCCGGGGCGAGAGCCGCAAAGCCCGCGCCAAGACCGGTATGCCGGTGGTAAGCCTTGTGGGCTACACCAACGTGGGCAAATCCAGCCTGATGAACGCCCTGTGCGGCCCCAGCGTAGCCGAGGCTGATATGCTGTTTGCCACACTGGACCCCACCAGCCGCAAGCTGGTGCTGCCCAGCGGCATGGCGGTGCTGCTGGTGGACACGGTCGGCTTTGTGTCCCGCCTGCCCCACAATCTGGTGGAGGCTTTCAAGTCCACCTTGGAGGAAGCCGCATGGTCGGATGTGATCATCCGGGTGGCAGATGCCGGAGACGAGCAGCGCGAGGAGCAGCTTGCCGTCACCGACGAGGTGCTGGACGGGCTGGACTGTGCCGATATCCCCCGCCTGACCGTGTACAACAAGTGCGACAAGCCCAACACCCTGAGCTTTGACCCCGATATCCTGCTGACCAGCGCCAAGACCGGCTACGGACTGGATAAGCTGCTGCAAAAGCTGGACGAGGTACTCAGCGACCGAGTGCACACCATCCGGGTGCTGCTGCCCTACGACAAGCTGGGACTTGCCGCCCCCATGCGGGAACGCGGCAGCGTGCAGACGGAGGAATACCGGGAGGACGGGCTGTATCTGGAAGGCATCGTCAAGACCGAGGACCTGCACTGCTTTGAGGGCTATCTGGTCTGAACGGCAGGCAATTGCTGATCATTTCACACAAAAACAGGCGGCTGCGCAGGTACTGCACAGCCGCCTGTTTTTTCATTTAACCAACATTGATATGCCCCACCGGCATGATCTTGCGTTTGTTGTCGTCCGGTTTTGCGGTCAGGCTCATGGCAAAAGCCACCGGGCCTACACGGCCCATGAACATGACCAGCATATACAGGATCTTTGCCCCGTTATTCAGCTGACTGGTCACGCCTACGGAAAGCCCCACCGTGCCAAAAGCCGAGCAGGACTCGAAGATGGCGTCCACAACTGACACCGCGTCCGAGGTGTTGTAGTACACCACGATAGCAGAACCGATGACCGCCACAGCGCCCAGCACGATGATAGTCAGCGCACGGTAGACCGTCTTGGACTCGATATGGTGGTCAGCGATCACGCAGTCGTCGCGCCCCTGCGCCACGCTGCGGATGGTCAGGATGATGACCGCGAAGGTAGTCACCTTCACACCGCCGCCGGTAGAGCCGGGTGCTGCACCGATGAATTGCAGCACGCTCATGAGCAGCTTGCTCAGAGTGCCGCAGGATGCTAAGTCCACGGTGTTCATGCCGGCGGTACGGGTGGATACCGACTGGAACAGCGAGGCCATCACCTTGCCGGACACCGGCAGCCCGCCCAGCGTGGCGGGGTTGTTCCACTCCATCAGTCCCAGCCCCAGCGCACCGCCCAGCCACAGGATCAGCGAGAAGGACAGCACCACCTTGGCGTGCAGGGACAGACGGCGCTTTTTGTACCACTGGCACAGCTCCACCCAGACCATAAAGCCCAGACCGCCGGAGATGATCATGAACATGATCACCGCCTGCACATAGTAGTTGTTGACATAGGGCACCAGCGAGGAGTACGCCCCGAACCGTCCAAACAGGTCAAAACCCGCATTGCAGAAGGCTGAAATGGCAGTGAATACGCTGATCCAAACACCTTCCGGCCCGAACTGCGGCACAAAGGCGAACAGCAGCAGCAGAACGCCGATGCCCTCAAACATCGCTGCCAGCCCCACCACGATCTTCAGCACGCTTTTTGCCTGATCGTAGCCGTCCGCCGAGACGCTCTCACCCAGTAAGCGCAGATCCCGGAAGCCCATGCGCCGGCGCATGGCCAGCGCAAAAAAGCTGGTAAGGGTAACAAGACCAAGGCCTCCCACCTGAATGAGCAGCAGCACCACCGCCTGCCCGAACCAAGTGAACTGCGTCCATGTATCCCGCACCACCAGACCGGTGACGCAGGTGGCGCTGGTGGCTGTAAACATAGCGTTGAGCACATCCAGCCGTCCGTGCCTGCTGGCAATGGGCAAAGTGAGCAGCAGCGTACCCAGCGCGATCACAATAATAAAGCTGACGCAGATGATCTGGGTCGGGGTGCTCAGTCCCAGTTTTCTCCACCGGAGCGACCTCTGATGCCGCAGCTTTTTGCGGATATTTTTCATTTTTTCCATAGCATCCTCCCTGCGCAGCACACAGCCGCCTTGCATTCCTTTATAGCATACACCATTTTGCCCGCAGGTTCAACTTGATTTTACACCCCGGTTGCGGTATTATAATATGGTATTGTATTTCAGGGGCTGCTCTGCGCTCCCAGGGATGCAGGCTTATGTCTCCGTAGCTCAGCTGGATAGAGCGTCCGCCTCCTAAGAATTCGGTCAACCTGATACCTTGGGGGCAGAAGTGATTGCTCTAATCAAAAGCAAGACTGGGAATCAGATTTTTCTCAACAAATTTTGATGCAACAAGTTTAACACCGTTCCGGTTGCAACGCAGTCGGTCACTTCGTTGTGAAAAGCATTTCATACAAAGTGCAGAAAAGTCAAAAATCAACGATAATGCATATATGTCTCTATACCTCAGCTGGATAGAGGGTTCGCCTCCTAAGCGAAACGCCCCCGGTTCGAATCCGGGTAGGGACATCCTTTTAAGAAATGCGAAGGTCATTTTTCCATGTGAAAGACGATCTTCGCATTTTTCATTTTGA
>CAVKCU010000032.1:0-11284 GCA_963654645.1 Clostridiales bacterium
CGATGTTCTTGTAAACGGTCATGTGGGGGTACAGAGCGTAGCTCTGGAACACCATGGCGATATCACGGTCCTTCGGGGGAACGTCGTTGATCAGACGGCCGCCGATGTACATCTCGCCCTTGGAGATCTCCTCCAGACCGGCGATCATACGCAGGGTGGTGGACTTGCCGCAGCCAGAGGGGCCGACGAAGATGATGAACTCCTTATCCTGGATCTCCAGGTTGAAGTCGGTAACGGACGGGGCAGTTGCGCCCGGATAGATCTTGTAGATGTGCTGGCAGCTAATGGAAGCCATAATCGTTATCCTCCGTAAAATATTTGGTGTTTCACGCCCTTGACGGCGTGTTGTTTCGTTGGTACTATAATAACAGATAATTTTGTGATATAAAATAGCATTTTATTGATTAGAGGTGTCAGATATTGCTGTTTGACTGGAACACCATCGCCGCACCGGCTGCGCTGCTGAATGTGCAGCTTTCCGCGCCCCGCACCCTGACCGGCGAAGGGCTGTGGGTCTGCCTTGTTTCCAGCGGCAGATGCACGGCTTCCCTGCCCGGGGCTTCGGCTGCGCCCGCCGGCGCTGTGCTGGTGCTGCCGCCGCAGTCCGCTGCGGCAGGGCACCTGATCTTAAGCCGCGCCCCGCTCACCCTGACCCCGGAGGATAGCTGCCACCTGCTGTGTGTCCAGCTGACCGGACAGGCCAGCGCGCAGTTTTTGAACGGTCTGCGGGAGCTGCCCTACCTTGCCAAAGGCGAGACCTGCCCTGCCGCCGCCGAGCTGATGGAGCGGCTGGCGGAGGAAAAGCCCACCCACAGCCGCGCTCGCAGCCAGCTGGCCTTTGCCCTGCTGTGCGAGCTGGCGGATGCCGACAGCGCCGCACCCGCCCTGCCGCCGCTGGTGCAGGCCGCCATTGAGGATATCCGCGCCAACTACGCGGGGCTGTACGGCGTAGAGGAGCTCAGCGAGCGGCTGGGCGTCTCCAAGAGCCATCTGGTGCGCACCTTTACCGCCGCCGTGGGCGTGCCGCCGGGCAAATACCTGACCACCGTGCGCATCGAGGCCGCGCAGCGGCTGCTGCTGCACCGGGAGTACACGCTGGACGTGGTGGCAAGCCTGTGCGGCTTTTCCGGGGCCAACTACCTGTGCCGGGTATTCAAAAAAGAAACCGGTCAGTCCCCTGCACAATGGCGGGCACTGACCGGTCGCGCCGCACAGGCCGGGCTTACGCCCGAGGAGACCATGCGGGAACAGGAGATGTATATTTAAGCTTTTCCGCTCTCTTTTCTGCGCAGCAGAAACAGGGTCAGCAGCGCGGTGAGCAGCTCCGAAGCCGGGAATGCTGCCCATACGCCCGGCATCCCGAACACCGCGCTGAGTACCAGCGAGCATGCCACGATGGCTACCATGCCCCGGCAGATGGAGGTGATGGAAGCCTCCGCCGGGCGGTTCACGGCGCTCAGATAGCCCGCCGCCATGATGTTGAAGCCCGCAAAGAAGTAGCCCACAAAGTACATCCGCATCCCTGTGTGGGCGTACTGCGCCATCTGCACCGAGTTTTCGCTGTTGAACCAGCTCACAAAGGTATCGGTCAGACCGAACACCGCAGCGTACAGCACCGCAGCCAGCACCAGCACGGTGCCACTGCCCAACAGCAGCAGCTTCCGCGCCCCGGCGTGGTCATTCTGACCGTAGCAGCGGCTCACCAGCGGCTGTGCGCCTTGCGCCACGCCGTTGAAGATGGCGGTAGCCACCAGCGCAAAGTTTGCCACCACGCCGTAGGCGGCTACGCCCACGTTGCCTGCCAGCCCCAGCAGCAGAAAGTTGAATACCGTAGTGGTCACGCCGGAGGAAAGCTCGCCCACAAAGCCGGAGATGCCCAGCTGACAGCTCTGCCCCAGCAGCCTTGCCGAAGGCATCTGCCGCACGAATTGCAGAGTGTTCTCCTTTTTAAAGAAGTGGCGGCTGCAGATGGCGATGCTGATCATAGGCGACACCGCCGTTGCCAGCGCCGCACCCGCCAAGCCCAGTCCCATGGGGAACATGAAGATATAGTCGAACACCACATTGAACAGACTGCCGCTCAACGTTGCTACCATGGCAAGGGAGGGGTCGCCGTCGTTGCGGACAAAGGCCGAAACGATGTAGTTGCACATAAAAAACGGAGTGAACAGCAGAAAAATGCGGGCGTAGGGGATGCCCAGCGCCACGATGCCTGCATCGCCGCCCATGAGCCGCAGCAGCGTCCCGGGCGCAAAAACGCCCGCCAGCATCCACGGAATGGCAGCCAGTACAGCGCACAGGATGGCGTTGGAGAAATACCGCTGTCCCCGGGCATCGTTCTGCGCCTTGGCAATGGCGTAGCGGGTAGCCGAGCCCAGCGCGATCATAGAGCCAATGGCAAAAATAAAGTTGTAGAGGGGCAGGCAGAGGTTGAGCAGGGTAACGCCGTCAGTCCCGGCAGCCTGCGCAATAAAATAGGTATCGGCAAGAATATAGCACGAAGTGCCCAGCAGACCAAAAATATTCTGCGAGACATATTTAAAGAACTGTTTTGTCAGATCCATACACTTTTTCCTTTTTCCTGTTGTTGCATACATCTGGAAATTGTAGCATATCTGCCGCCGCAAGTCAACCGCAAAACCCGCCCATTACCGCACAAAAAAGCAACAGTTGCGCACAGCGCCCTGCGGGTGTATACTGAACACTGCCGCACCCTGCGGCACACCTGAATGCAGAAAGGAAGAAGCCCTATGTCCGACAGGATCTTATTTTCCATCGGCGAAGCGCTGATCGATATGATCCCCTCCCGGGTGGGGTGCAGCTTTGACGAAGTACCCGCCTTCAGCCCTCGGGTGGGCGGCGCTCCTGCCAATGTCTGCGCCGCCGTTGCCCGGCTGGGCGGGCGCAGTGCGCTGCTGAGTCAGCTGGGCGATGACCCCTTCGGTCACAAGATCGCCCGGGCGCTGGCTGCCTGCGGCGTGGAGCTTTCCCATCTGGAATTTACCAGTAAAGCCAGCACCGCGCTGGCGTTTGTCAGCTTAGAGGAAAACGGCGAGCGCACCTTCAGCTTCTGCCGCAAGCCCTCCGCAGATCTGCTGTACGCCCCGGAGCAGATCGACCCGGGCTGGTTCTCGCAGGCCTTTGCCCTGCATTTTTGCAGCGTCTCGCTGGTGGACAGCCCCATGCGCTACGCCCATCTTGCCGCCATCACTGCCGCGCGGGAGGCGGGAGCCATCCTCAGCTTTGACCCCAATCTCCGCTTCCCCCTCTGGTCGGACCGGGAGCAGCTGCGCCAGACCGTGTGGCAGTTTCTCCCCCTGACCCATATCCTGAAGATCTCGGACGAGGAGCTGCCCTTCCTCACCGGCACCGAGGACATTGAAGCCGCACTGCCCCGGCTGTTCACCGGCGATGTGCAGCTGGTGTTGTACACCTGCGGCAGCAAGGGTGCCCGCGCCTATACCCGCACCGCCAGTGCCCGCGCCCGCAGCCCCGAGGTAGCGGCGGTGGACACCACCGGTGCGGGGGACGGCTTTATCGGCTCGTTTCTGTGGCAGATGCAGCGGGACGGCGTGACCGCCGCCGAGCTGCCAAAGCTTTCCCGCAAGCGCCTGACCGAGTACCTGACCTTTTCCAACCGCTTCTGCGCCCTGAGCGTGCAGCACCACGGTGCCATCGACAGCTACCCTACTTTGGAACAGCTGGCACAGACAGAACAGCCGGAAGCCAATTTTTCCCCGCCCTGAGGGCAAATTTACCGCACATTTTGTATTTTTTAATATTTATATGCTATATTGTATAAAAAATCCGTTCTTTCACCGCCCAAAAGGAGGAACCCATGCCCTTTGAGTTTGCTTTTCTGGACTGGCTGTACCAGTTCCGCAACCCGGTAATGAACGCGATCTCTATCTTTTTTGATTACGCCGGAGCTCACGGTGAGATCTGGATCGCGTTCACCCTGCTGCTTCTGCTCTTCCGGCGCACCCGCAAAGCGGGCTTTGCCATGGCGGTGGCGCTGGTGCTGTATCTGGCGGCGGGACACTTCTTCCTCAAGCCGCTGTTCGCCCGCCCCCGCCCCTGCGATATCAACACCTCCATTACCATGCTGGTGGCGCGTCCGCATGGGCACTCCTTCCCCTCCGGGCACACTGCCTCCGGGGTGGCGGCTGCCTATGCGCTCTGGCTGCAAAACCGGAAGCTTGGCGCACCTGCGCTGGTGCTGGCAGCCTTTATCGCCTTTACCCGGCTGTACCTCTATGTGCACTTCCCCACCGATGTCCTCGGCGGCGCAGTGCTGGGCATTGCTCTGGGCGCTGCGGCCTCCGCAATCGCAAACTATGCGGCGAATCATTTCAAGAAACAACAGATTGTATAAAAATTCGCGTACCTTTTATTACAGCTGCCGTTTCCCTCTACGACCCCTCCTGTGAAAATGCAAGCCCGGAAAGTCCGCAGACTTTCCGGGCTTGCTCTATCCTAAAATAATTTTTCCGCTGAAAATATCCAGAGCGCAACGACAACGACCGCCGCCAGTGGCGGAAACAGGGAGGAGTTGTTGGGGCAGCGGTCAGCAAGACGCGAGTGCCGCCCAAGGCGCGAGGCGGATGCTGGGTGCCGCAACCCGATAAGCGGCGGATATTCCAAATCGTCCCGCTTAAAATCATTCCTCCGCCGGGAGCTGTACCTTCCGGTTCTGTGCCGGGTCCCAGCACACCAGCTCCAGCCGGCTATCCGTAGGCAGAGCGATGTCCGGCTTTGCCGCCTGCCAGCAGCGCTTGAACGCCGCAGTGGCTCCGGCATCCTCTGTGCCGGGCAACTCGGCGCACAGCACCGTGCCCTGCCAGCCGTTTTCCGTATACAGGCTCAGTGCGCCCGCCTTGCCGTCCAGAATGGCGGTGATGTCCTGTTGCAGCTGCGTGTAGCCCTCGGCGGTGGCGGCGTACTCGCCGTGCCACTTTTCAAAAAACACCGAGAACTCCCCGCACAGCTCAATGAGCAGATCCTCTGTGCCGGAAGGGCTTTGCACCACCAGTGCCAGATCCTGCTCCTCCATGTAGTCAAAGTCCGGGTCATCCCAAGTGTGCACGGTGACCTGCTGCCGGCTGAGCAGCATCAGCAGCTCCCCCTGCTTTTCAGCGGTGTCAAAATCGCCCTGCGGGCTGTTCCAATCTGTGTTCATCGGTGTTCCTCCATTGATAAGGTGTGCGGACGGTGTTTCAGGCTGTCCACTCTCTGCCTGCGTGCTTTGCCGCTGCGGCGCGGGCCTTCTGTTCCTTTTTGGCGCGGTAGAGCGCACGGTCGGCGCGGTCTTTCACTGCGACCACGTCATCCCCGGAAAAGGCGGCAGAGCCAAGGGAGACCGTCGGCAGAATGGCAAGCGTCTTGCGCCGCTCTGCCAGCAAAGATTGCAGCGTTTTTGCGCAGCGGGCTTCGCTTGCTTCGTCCTTCAGCAGCACGCAGAATTCATCGCCGCCGATGCGGTAGCAGTAGCCGCAGCGGGCATAGGCTTTTTTGATGCAGTCCGCGATCTCGGCAAGGCAAACATCTCCCTGCAAGTGACCGTAGCGGTCGTTGATTTGCTTAAAGCTGTCCACGTCGAACACCACCAGCACCCCGCCGCTGCGGCGCATCTCGGCGGTGCGGTTCAGGTAGCTGTTCTGGTTCAAAAGCCCGGTCAGCGCGTCCAGCTGGTTCCACATCTCGCTGCAATAAATATAGTACAGCACCGACAGCAGGGTGACGCACAGCCATGTGACGTGCAGCGCCGGCAGTGCGAGCTGGATCACGGTCGCCGCGCCCAGAAAGAGGATCAGCGGGTAGATCAGCGCGCGGCTGCGGTTCTGAAAGGCCGCTGCTGTGCGCACCGTAGCCGCCATAAGGTACAGCATGGCGGCATAATACATGACCACATAAATATAGAAGTACTCACCCCGGGCGTAGAGATTTTCCCTGCTCACCGAGAACACCGGCCCATAGGGCAGCGTTGCCGCCAGAAAAAGCAGATACACGCCCTCGCAGCACACTGCCGCCTTGAATCCGCGCCGGATGATGGATTTTTTGTCCAGCACATATACAAGGCACAGCGACACCGCCGGTGTCAGCCCAAAGCCCAGATAGTTGGACAAGATATTCAGCCAGCGGTAGCCCGGCGGCGCGCCGTCCACCACGATGGTGATGACCTCCAGCACCGAGATGCCCGCAATGAGTGCAAATGCCAGAAAGAACCCGCGCTTCTGCTTTTTATTCAGAGATTCGCTCAGCTTAGTAAGAATACACATAAAGCCAAGCACAAAGAGATCGATGGTCGTTAAAATATAGAAATAGCTATCCATTGCAACCTATACCGTTCTGTGAACTGATACCCCGGACAGGGCATATACAATATTAGTATATCACTCCGCAAAGCTTTTCTCAACCGGGAGCTGCTTATTTTCATTCAACTGGCAATTCAACTTTTTAATGCAACAGCGTTGCATTGCATATCGCAACTATGCTGTTTGGATGTCACACCAATTTTTTGACTTGCTCTTAAAACGCTTCAGCGTCTCCCGGACGGCTTTTTGCCGCGGATGTCCGATTTGGACAACGCGCATACCGTCTCGATATGCTCCGTATGCGGGAACATATCCACCGGGGTAAAGCCCTCGGCTTTGTACCCCAGCTTTGTCAGGGTGGCAAGGTCGCGGGCGAGGGTGACGGGGTTGCAGCTGACGTAGACCACGCGCCTCGGCGCCATGCGCGCCACGCTGGCAAGGAATTCCGGGGTGGAGCCCTCGCGCGGGGGGTCCATAAAGATCACGTCTGCCTTCTCCCCTGCTGCGGCCGCTTCGCGGATCCAGCGGGTGGCGTCGGCGGCAAAGAAGCGGGCGTTCTTTACGCCGTTGTGTCTTGCGTTGCCAATGGCATCCTGCACGGCATCCCGGTTCAGCTCCACGCCCACCACCTGCTTTGCATGACCGGCGGCGGTCAGACCGATGGTGCCGATGCCGCAGTAGGCATCCAGCACTACCTCTTTGCCGGTCAGCTTTGCAGCCTCCACCGCAAGGCCGTACAGCACTTCGGTCTGGTCGTGGTTGATCTGGTAAAAACTGCGCGGGCTGATGGCGTAGGTCTTGCCGCAGAGGGTGTCCAGAATGAACCCCTTGCCGTACAGCACCTTTTCCGCTTCCCCCAACACCACGCTGGTCTTGCGGCTGTTCACGTTCTGCACCACAGTGGTCACGGTCACGCCGCGCTGCGCCGCCTCGGTCAGCAGCGCTTTTACAAAGTTCTTTGCGCCCGGCAGCACCGGCTGCGCCGTTACCAGCACCACCATCACCTGCCCGGTGGCTGCGCCCCGCCGCAGCAGGCAGTGGCGCAGAAGTCCGGTGCCCTCGTCCTCATCGTAGGGCTGGTAGCGGCAGGTATTGGCAGCAGCACGCACCGCCTGCATGGTCTTGTCCAGCACTTCGTCCTGCAGCAGGCAGCTTTCCACCGGCAGCACCTTGTGGCTGTTTGCCGCGTAGATGCCGGAGGTCAGCTTTCCGCCCCAGCCTGCAGTAAAGGTGGAAATGACCTTGTTTCGGTAATGATAGGGCTGCTCCATGCCCCGGATGGGGTGCACCGGGCCGTATTTTCCCACCAGAGCCCGCACTTTTTCTTCCTTCTGTTTCAGCTGCGCGGCATAGTCCAGCCCCAGCAGGGGGCAGCCGCCGCAGTTTTTGGCACGCAGTTTGCAATCCATGGCAGTTTCTTCCTTTATATAACAGATACTCTCTTTTCAGGATATCACAGGGCGGGGTGGATTGCAACCGCATGGCGGGACGATTTTTGCAGTTTTCATTTTTACTGCCGGGGCTTTACTTTCCCGCGATGATTTGCCATAATAGGGACAGAAAACGACCGTTTGCGGGAGGGTTATAAGATGAAGGTCATGGTTTTTGATGTAGGCGGCACCGAGATCAAATACTCGGTCATGGACGAGCAGATGCACCGCACGAACAGCGGCGCGGTGCCCACGCCGCAGGATACGCAAGCGCAGTTTCTGGATGCAGTCTACCGGCTGTATGCGCCCCACAAGGACGAGGTGACCGGCATTGCCATGGCGCTGCCGGGCTTTGTGGATAACCGCACCGGCTATGTGTCCAACGGCGGGGCGCTGCTGTACAACACCGCCACCCCGGTGGGGCAGCTGCTGGCGGAAAAATGCGGCTGTCCCGTTATCCTGGAAAACGACGGCAAAGCCGCCGCCATGGCAGAGCTGGCAAACGGTGCCCTGAAGGGCTGCTGCAACGCGGCGGTGTTCATCATCGGCACCGGCGTGGGCGGCGGCATCATCGCCAACGGGCAGCTGGTGCGCGGGGTGCACTTTACCGCCGGGGAGTACAGCTTTGTCAACACCAACGCCGAAGCGTGGGACGCCCCGGACCAGAACATGGCGTGCCAGTGCAGCACCAGCAACCTGCTTAAATGGTATCGCGCCCGCAAGGCACTGCCGGAGGATGCCCCGCTGGACGGACGCAGCTTTTTTGCCGCCGCCAACGCCGGGGAGCCGGAAGCCTTAGAGGTGTTGCGGCGGTTCTGCCATGCGGTGGCGGTGCAGATCTTCAACCTGACCGTTCTGCTGGATGTGGAAAAGGTCGCCATCGGCGGCGGCATCAGCAAGCAGCCCCTGCTGCTGGAAGGTCTGCGCAGCGCCTACGATGGGCTGTTCACCTCCCGGGCGGGACAGGCTTACATGGAGGGCTTGCCCCGCTGCCAGATCGTGCCCTGTGCCTTCAGCAGCGAGGCCAATCAGGTGGGTGTCGCCGCCGCCTATTTTGAAGCCATGCAGAAAAAATGTTGATTTTCAGCCGGTTTCATGGTACTATATCTGCCGTGCGCTCTGCACGCAAAACACGAAACAAGGAGAATTTGAACCATGAACACTCTGCATAAATTTGCCGCCCTGACCCTCAGTGCTGTGCTGTCCGTCTGCCTGCTGGCAGGCTGCGGCGCTTCCGCGTCCTCTACCGCTTCCAGCGCCGCTTCCTCCGTGGCTTCTTCTGTGGCTGCTTCCGAGGCTGCCTCTTCCGCTGCCAGCGAGGCACAGGCCACGGTGGAGTTCACCGTTACCGCTGCAGACGGCAGCGTGTCCAGCGTGCTGCTGAACGTGACCGATGGCGAAAAGCTGAGCACCGCGCTGGCCGAGGCCGGTATCATCAGTCAGGAAGAAGCCGATGCCGGCTTTGTGACCACCGTGAACGGCGAGACCGCCGATTATAATAAGGATCAGGCATGGTGGTGCCTGACTGACGCTGCCGGTGAGATGACCACGGTGGGCGTGGCGGATATCGTGCTCCACGACGGTGACAGCTATGCCTTTACCTACACCAAGGGCTAAAAAGCCGGTGGCGCTGCACACCCGGGTGCTGCGGCTGGTGCTCAGCGGCCTGATGGGTGCACTGCTGGTGGTAAGCAAGCAGGCCATGAGCGGTCTGCCCAATCTGGAGCCGGTAAGCCTGCTCATCATCCTGTTTGCGCTGGAGCTGCCTAGGGAGACCCCCGGCGCCATCACAGTATTTATCCTGCTGCAGGGCGTGCTGTACGGCTTTGGTCTGTGGTGGGTGATGTACCTGTATGTGTGGTATCTGCTGGCGCTGCTGGCATGGCTGCTGCGCCGCATGGACTACGCCCTTTTCTGGGCGGTGTTCAGCGGGCTGTATGGCCTGTGCTTCGGCGGGCTGTGCGCGGCGGTGTATCTGTTTGCCAAAACGCCCGCCTTTGCCCTGAGCTGGTGGCTCAGCGGGCTGAGCTACGATGCGCTGCACGGCATCGGCAATTTTGTGCTGATGCTGCTGCTCTACCGCCCGCTGCGCCGTGCGCTGCAAATGGCAAAAAAGCAGCTGCGCATCTAATATTTTCTTTGTAAAAACACAGAGCCGGACAGCCCGCGGGCTGTCCGGCTCTGTTATTATCAAAACTATTTATTCCGCTGACTATGACCAAAGCATTGCGGAGGCCATTCAGGATCGTTCCGCATTCATTTTGGCAAAAGCCTGCCGGACATCGCCGGAGAAATACAGCGTACCCAGTGCGCACACCGGGCCTTCGCCGCCCAGTTCTTCCGCGCGCGCCACACCGGTCTCGATGCTGTCCGCAGCCTCGGCGGTGCAGCCGTAGGCGCGGATATGCTCTGCCAGCGTCTGTGCCGGCATGGCGCGGGGGTTGTGCGCCGTCACGGTCACGAACCGCTCAGCCAGCGGTGCCAGCAGCGCCAGCATCTCGTCCACGTCCTTATCTGCCATGATGCTGACCAGAAAGACGAATTTCTGCCCGGGGAAGCGGTCTTTCAGGCTCTGCACCGTGGCACGCATTCCGTGGGCATTGTGGCTGCCGTCCAGCACAAAGGCCGGGCTGTGGCGCAGCAGCTCAAAACGCCCGGGCCAGCTCACCTGTTCCAGCCCGGTGCGGATGGCGCTTTCCGGGATGTTCCAGCCCTGCTGCCGCAGCACCCGCAGGGCGGTGATTGCCAGTGCGGCGTTGCGGGGCTGATAACTGCCAATGAGCGGCAGGCGCACCCCATCCAGCCCGTCAAAGCTGAAGGTAACGGCATCCAGATCCCCGCCGGTGACCTGCAGCTTGGCAAAGTCCACCTCGGTAAAGGGGGCGTTCTGCTGCGCTGCCACCCGGCGCAGCACGGCGTCTGCCTCCGGTGCACCGCCGTAGCTCACCACCGGGCAGCCCGGCTTGATGATGCCCGCCTTGGCAGCGGCGATATCCGCCAGCGTGGGGCCCAGCTCCTTGACGTGATCCATGCCCAGTGCAGTGATCACCGCGCAGGCAGGCTTTTCGATGACATTGGTGGAGTCCAGCGTGCCGCCAAGCCCCACCTCCAGCACCACGATATCGCACTGCTGCTGCGCAAAATAGAGCATCCCCAGCGCCGTGATGATCTCGAACTCGGTGGGCACGTCCTCCATGGCGTCGGCGGCGGGCTTTACCTGCTCCACCAGCGCCACCAGCGCCTCGTCCGGGATCTGCTGTCCGTTGATCTGGATGCGCTCGTTGAACCGGTTGATGAAGGGCGAGGTATACAGTCCCACCCGGTAACCGGCGACTTGCAGGCAGGAAGCCAGCATTGCCGCCGTGCTGCCCTTGCCGTTGGTGCCCGCCACATGGACGAACTGCAGCTTTTTGTGTGGGTCGCCCAGTGCAGCCAGCAGGGTGCGGGTGCGGGTAAGCCCGGGCTTATGCCCCGCCCACTGCACCGCGTGGATGTATTCCATTGCCTGTTCGTAGTTCATAGATACTGCCTCGATTCAAG
>CAVKCU010000033.1:0-11249 GCA_963654645.1 Clostridiales bacterium
AGATCTGCAAAATGGCATCGCCTGCGGGCTTATCCGTGCGCCCCTTGCCGTACAGATCCGCAAAGGCGCAGAAATCCGGGTCGCGGTAGGCGTTTTCCAGCGTTTCTGCCAATGCTGCACCCCGCAGCAGCTGCACGGTGCCGGGGTCTGCGGGTGCAAAATCCGGCGGGATGTCCAACGCCTGAAAGTGCTTGTGCAGCAGGTTCAGGCAAAAAGCATCAATGGTGCAGATGGGTGCGCGCTGCAGCAGCATCCGCTGGCGGCGCAGCATGGCGTTGCCGGGCTGCAGCTGGCTGCGGTGCAGCAGTGCCTGCCCGATGCGGGCGCGCAGCTCTGCCGCCGCCGCGTTGGTAAAGGTGACGATGAGCAGCCGGTCGGCGTTGACCGGGTGCTCCGGGTCGGTGATCAGCTGCACCGCCCGCTCGGTCAGCACGGCGGTCTTGCCGCTGCCCGCGGCTGCGCTTACCAGCAGCGCACCGCCCCGGTCGGCAATGGCGGCCTGCTGCGCCGGGGTCCATTGGGGTCCGCTCACGGCTGTTCCTCCTTTTCTTCGGGTTCTTCCTCGGGTTCAAAGGGCTTGGGCGGGGCTTCCAGCGCACGCTCGTGCACCCCAGTCTCGTGGCAGCAGATAAAGCTGTAATCGCACCAAGTACAGGGGCTTTTGCTGCTGCTCACCACCAGCGGCTCGGCATCGATCCGCCCGCCGTAAAGCTGCTCGCCCATCTGGGTGACAAGGTCGTCCAGATGCAGCTGGATGCGGCTGAGCTTGGCGCTGTCCGCCCGCTTGTCTTTCTGGTAGGGGCTGGGTGCGCCGTTGCGGTAACCAAAGGGCAGGTACTTGCCCGTTTCGTCCGCGTCCATCGCGTCAAAGATCTTCTGCTCATCCCGCACAAGGCCGTCCAGCTGGTACTCCACCGCCCGGGCAGCCTGCCCGCGGGGCAGGGTCTGGGGGGCGGGGTCAGCCAGCAGATACAAAACGCCCGCCGGCTGTGCGCCGGTAAAGCGCCCGCCCGCATCCCGGGTCAGGCTGAACAGATACAGCAGCATCTGGCAGTCCAGCCCGCAGTAGACCTCCTTCAAGTCCAGCTTTTTGCTGCCGGTCTTGTAGTCCACCACCCGCACCCAGCGGGTGCCGTTGTCCTCGATCCACTCGTCGGCGCGGTCCACCGTGCCCACCAGCTGCACCGTGCGCCCGTCCGACAGGCGGTACACCTGCCCGGGCACGGCGTCCTCGCCCCGGCCTATTTTCAGCTCACATGCCACAGGCTTGAATCGGGACTGGTTCTGCTCGTCCCGCAGATAGCATAACAGGCTGGTCATGCTCTTTTTCAGCCGAGAGAGCAGGTAGGTAAAGCGTGCGGTATCCTCCGGCAGATAGCGCCGTGCGTACTCGTCCACCAGCGCGGCGGCAAGGTCGGCCATGGCGGCATCGTCCAGCTCCAAGAAGGGGCGCAGCCCGGCGCAGGGGTTGTCCGCCCCGGGGTGGGGGTCCAGTGCCATCTGCAGCACCCAGTGCATCAGCGTACCGCTCTGGTCGGCGGAAAGCTCCGCACGGCGGCGGGGTTTGAGCCCCAGCACATACTGCAAAAAGTAGCCGTAGCGGCAGGTATAGTATTTTTCCAGCTGGCTGGGCGAGATGTGCAGCCGCCTGCCCAGCAGCGTTTCCAGCGTGGGCAGATCCTGCACCTGCCGGGGCGGGTCCTGCTCCATGCGCTGTAATAGTGCCAGACCCCGGGGCGCCTGCACCCCCTCGCCGGGGGCGCGCAGCGCCTCGGTCAGGCTGGCGCGTTCCAGTTCGGTCAGCATCCAGCCGCCGCCCAGCACATCCAGCCCGTCTGCGGGGGTGGCGGCAAGGTCGATCAGCTCCAGCTGCGGCGCAGCGGGCTGCAATGCCTCCACGATGGGCTCCAGCGCAGCGCACAGGGTCTGTCCCTGCCCTTTCGGCCAGCTCATCCACAGCCCCTTTGCCGGGGCGGTAAGGGCTTTGTAAAAACAGATCTGCTCGCGCACCACGCGGTTCTCAAAGCAGTCCGGCAGGTCGATCTGTTTTGCCATCAGCAAATCGCGGTCGGCGTGGGTCAGCAGGCCGCTTTCCGCCGGGGTGGAGGGAAATTCCCCCTCCGCAAGCCCCAGTACGAATACATAGTCCGGCGCATCCAGACGCATTTTACCGGCGCTTGCCAGCACCACCGCGTCCAGCGTCTGCGGGATGTGCCCCAGATCGGAAGAACGCAGCAGCAGGCTGAAAAGATCCTCGTACTCCGGCACGGTAATGCCCTGACTGCCCAGCAGCCGCGCCATCTCGTCCAGCAGCTGCATCACCACGTTCCACTCCCGGGCGGCTTCCTCCGCCGCCGGGATGCCCCGGGCGGTGCGGATATCCTCCACCTGCGCAGCCTGCTGCCCCTCTGCGCCCAGCTCCTTCAGGCAAAAATACAGCGCCCGGCTGATCTGCTCGGCGTTGGCGCTGCGCACCTTGCCGCGCAGGGTATCCACCGCCGTCACCAGCTTTTTGCGGGCGTTCTCCGCGCGGGTCAGGTTCTGGGCGTCCTCCTCGGTCAGCTCTGCATCGCCGAAGCCCCGGGGACTTTTGGTAAATTCTGCCCGCCACGCCGCCGCATTGGGCGACCATGTGTAGGCGTAGTTTTCCAGTGCGCAGACCTCCGGCTCGGTCAGGGCACACAGACCAGTCTTAGCCAGCACGGTCAGCTGCTCGGTCATATCCGCGCCCCGCAGCAATGCCAGCAGCGCCCGCACCGCCGTGGCGGGGGCGCTGAACTCCGGGGTGGTGGGCTCGTCGCAGTACAGAGGGATCTCTGCCATGCGGAACTCGTACCGCACCGCAGCCCGGTACAGGCTGATATCGCGGCAGACCACCGCGATCTTTCCGCAGCGCACCCCCTGCCGCATCAGGCGGCGGATGGCGGCAGCGGCGCAGCGAGCTTCCTCCTCCCGGCTGGCGGCGGCAAACAGCCGCAGCTCCGGGGCGCTTTCCGGCGGGGTGCAGCTGCCGGTCTCCAGCAGCTCGGTCAAGGCGGCGAGCCCCGGGGCGTCCCTATGGCGCAGGTCCCGCCGCAGCAGCTCCGGGGCGGCTACCTGTGCGCCGTTTTTGCGTGCCAGCTGACGCAGCTGCGCCGCCACCTGTTTTGCGCCGGAGAATAGTTCCAAATCGCCGGGCTGCATGGGCGCACCGTCCTCGCACAGCGCCACCGTCACGGCGGGCAGCGCGGTCAGCATCGCGCCCATCAGCCGCTTTTTGGGCGCGTTGAAGGTGTCGAACTCGTCAATAAACACCTCGCGCTCGTGCAAAAAGTCCGGCAGCTCGTCCCGGGCAAGCGCAGCTTCCAGACGGTCGGCCGCCAGTTCCAGACGGTCGGCAGGATCCATGCCGGTGCCCGCCAGCAGGCTCTCGTAGCCCTGAAAAATGAGCGCCAGCTCGCCCAGCTTTGCGCTCTCGGTGCCGCAGTCCCGGGCAAGCTCCTGCAATTGCTGCCCGGAAAGCCCGGCGCTTTTCAGCTCGTCGATGGTCTCGGCAGCCATCTGGCAAAAGGCTGCACTGCGCCGGTGGCGGTAGTAGTAGTGCACGTTATCCTGCAATTCCTCCAGCGCACGGCGCACCAGCACCGCCCGCCCGGCATCGGTCAGGGTCTGTACCGCCGCACCGCCCTCTACCGCAAGGATATGCTCCGCCAGACTGGTAAAGGAATAGCTTTCCACCATGCCGGAAAGGGCATCTCCCAGCTCCCGGTAGATGCGCGCCTCGGTGCTGGAAGTAAACTGCTCCGGCACCAGCAGGATGCTGCGCCTGCCCGCCTCGGCGCGGGCACGGATGCGCGCATACAGCAGGGTGGTCTTGCCGCTGCCGGAAGCGCCCAGAACCAGTTTCAGCATTTCGGTTTCCTCCTGCTCGTTGATTTTTGTCTTTATTGTAACACGAAACCGGAGATAAAACCACAGCTTTTCTTTGCAATCCCCTGCCGGCTGTGGTACACTGAAAAAAACACTCTGCACACCGGAAAGGGACTTTGTATGAAGATTTTAGCCGTTGACTACGGGGACAGCCGCACCGGTCTTGCCACCTGCGACCGTACCGAATTTCTTACCACCGCCATCACGCCCCAGATCACCTTAAAGGCGCGCAACAAGGTTGCCGCCCGGGTATGCGAGATAGCAAAGGAGATCGAAGCCGAGATGATTTTGATCGGTCTGCCGCTGAATATGGACGGCACCGAGGGAGAACGCGCCGCCAAGAGCCGCAAGCTGGCAAAGACCGTAGAGCTTTGGAGCGGCCTGCCGGTACGGATGTGGGACGAGCGCCAGACCACCTGCGCCGCCGCCGACCTTCTGGACGAAAGCGGCACCTACGGCAGCCGCCGCAAGGAGATCCTGGATTCAGTCAGCGCCACGGTGATTCTGGAGGACTACCTTGCATGGCGCAAGGAGCACCCCGGGGAGATGTAAAAAAGGGCAGCGCTCGTGCTTATCTGCACAGGCGCTGTCCTTTTTGCTTTGCGATTTACCCCTGATAGGTCTCGATGCTCACGCTGTTGATGGTGATATCGGTGGTGGGCTTCTGGTTTTCGTCCACAGCGGTCTGGGCGATGGTGTCCACGATGTCCATGCCCTCGTACACCTGCCCGAATACGGTATCGGTGTAGTCCAGATAGGGCGCGCCGCCCGCCGTCTGGTAAGCGGATACCACCTCGGCGCGGTAACCGGCAGCGTTCATCTGGTCCACCAGCTCCTGCGTTACCGACTGGTCTCCCGGCAGCGATTCCACCACATAGAACACGCTGGCGCACGCGCCGGATGCGTCCACGCCCATGCACAGCGCCCCGGCGTAGTGGTGCAGGCTGTCCGATGCTTCCACCGGGTAGCGGTTTCCCTTCCAGATGGTAGAGCCCTTGCCGTCTGCGCCCTGCCCGGCTTCCACCACGAACTGGTTTTCCACCCGGCTCACGGTAAGGCCGTTGTAGTAGCCCTGCTGCACAAGACCGATAAAGTTATCGCAGGCCTGCGGAGCTTTTTCCGGAAAGAGCACCGCCCGGAAAACACCCGCAGAGGTATCGAACACCGCAACGGTATCCCCCGCCGCCGGGTGGGTGAACTGCAGCTCGGCAGACTCCACCGCCGGGCGGCTGATGCTCTGGACGGCGCTGCCGTTTTCCTGCGGCCGCAGGCTGCAGCCGGTAAGCAGCAGCACCGCCGCAAGACAGACTGCCCCGAATTTTTTCAACATATTCCCGCTCCCTGTTCCATATACTATACTGCACGCTGCACGGTGCAGCGCAAAAGATTCAACCAGTAGTATACCATATTCTGCGCAGCAGTGCGAGAGGAAAATGCGTGAAAATTTATCCGGCGATTTCTGTGCGAAAAAGCATCTTGACGAACCGCGCAAAACACGCTACACTATAAGCAGACCAAGCGGGGCGTAGCCCGCTGCATCAACTGCTTTTTGTCATAAAGCAATACAGGAGCGTATTATGTCTGACGAGATCAAGAATCCCAATACTGAAGAAGAATATCAGCCCGACCTGATGACCCTTGAAGACGAGGACGGCAACGAGGTCACCTTTGAGGTGATCGATGCGCTGGACCACAAGGGCGTGCATTATCTGGCTGTTGTGGAATACGCCGAGAACGAAGAGGACCTGAACGAGGACGCCCAGCTGGTGATCCTGAGTGTCGGGGAGGACGACGAAGGCGAATATCTGGACGTTGTAGAGGATGACGAGGTGCTGATGGAAGTCAGCAAGCTGTTCGAGCAGCGTCTGAGCGAGGACTACGATATCGAGTAAGTCCTTTGACGGATTGACCCGTGCAAGACTTCCTGCCCGGCTCGATTTGTTGCGGTTTGTATGATCCTACTAATCATTCAACGGGAGCCCGGAGTTCTCCGGCGGATTGCAGACCTCCCCGCCATGGGTCGACCATGGAGGTTCGATGAGGAAGCGTGAATCCGGCGACAGGGCACCCACCTGTCCGTAAGGGTAGGTTTGATTGACCGCAGACGACCGGGCGGGATCTTTATAGTAATCCAATCCACCGCTTGTGCCCCTGCAAACACAGGGCACGGCTGTGGATTTTTTTATCACCATTTGAAAGGATGTGCATTGCGGCATGAGTTCTGAGCATCTGGTTGGTACTTCCATTCCCCGGTTCACCTTTGACACCCCCACCACCCCGGGCAACGATTTTTACGCCCTGTGTGCGGGCACCGAGCCCCTGTGCATGATCTTTCTGCCCGGGTTCGATCACCCGGTCACCCGGGAATACCTTGCCCGCTACTTAAAGACCCTGCCGCGGCTGCGGGGTGTGCGGCTGGCGTGCGTGGTGCGTTCAGCCCCCCGTGCGGTAGCCGAGGCTACGCAGGGTAAGGAGTTTCCCTTTCCCATCATCTGCGATGCGCCGGGCGTGCTGTACAGCTATCTGGGGGTGGAACAGGCACGCGGGCTTTTAAGCTGGAGCTTTTCTGCCCAGCGCATCTACAAAAGTGCCCGGGATGCCGGCTATCGCTACGACCGCAATGCCCCGCAGATCCTGCCCATGACCCTGATCGTAGGCCACGAGGGCAAGATTTTGTTCACCCACTCCGGTCGCAGCCAGACCGACCTGCCGGAGGACTGCATTGCTATCCGGGAGCTTGCCCGCGAGGTGGTGCACACGAAAGCCGCTGACCAGCGCCGCACAAGCCACCACTGCTCGGACGAAACGCTGACCCTGCCCGACCTCATCGGCTGGGACGACGTGGATAACGACAAGTAAGCAGCATTGTCCGGCACGGTTTGAATGCGTGCCGCGCTGCTCTGCGCATGACTAGCGAAAAAATGTTTTTTATTTTCAAGTCTGGAAAATCCGCAGATTTTCCAGACTTGGATTTTACCGGAAGCGCTGCAATGCGCAAACGGCTGCCGCACGCTTTTGTGCAGCAGCCGTTTTGTTATTCTTCCTCCGGTTCCCCGCTGAACAGCTCCGGGATGCAGCCAAGGGCAGCCAAGCCCACCAGCGCAAACACGATGCGGGACCACACCGAGGTGCTGCCGCCCAGCAGCCAGCCCACAAAGTCGAACTGAAAAAGCCCCACGAGCCCCCAGTTCACACCGCCCACGATGAGCAGCAGCAGGCAGATTTTGTAAAAGGTCTGCACAAAAAAGACCTCCTTCCTTTGGGGCCAGTATGCCCTGCGGGAAGGAGGTTTATGCTTTTAGCGGATCACCCGGGCACCGCCGCGGTCGGGCTGCGCAACGTAGACCTGCTGCCACTGCTGCTTTGCTGCCGCTGCGGCGGCTCTGGCGGCAGCTTCGTCCCGGAACACGCCGAACACTGCCGCGCCGCTGCCGGTCATCAGCGCGGTGACCGCGCCGTGCGCCCGGAGCAGGGACTTGATTGCTTCGTTATCCTTTGCACCGCTGCACTCTTCCAGCGCGTTGCCGGCGGCAGCGCATACAGCATCCAAGTCTCCGGCGCGGATGGCTGCTTCCTGCGCTTCGCAGTCCGGGTGGATGCTGCTGCCCACGGTATCGTAGGCGGCAAAGGCCTCCGGGGTGGACACGCCGTAGTCCGGCATCACCACGGTAAACCAGCAGTCCGGCACAGGGGGCAGCGCCTTGAGCAGGTCGCCCACGCCCTGCACCCGGCAGGTGCCGCCCATCAGGGCAAAGGGCACATCCGCGCCGATGCCCGCCCCCAGCGCACACAGCTCGCTCATGGAAAGCTGTGCACCGTACAGGGCATTCAGTCCCACCAGCACGGCGGCGGCGTCTGCGCTGCCGCCTGCCATACCCGCCCGCACCGGGGTGTTTTTGTAGATGGTGATATCCACTCCCGCCAGCAAGCCGGTGTAGTGGAAGAACGCCAGCGCCGCCTTGATGGCGGTGTTTTTATCGTTGGGCTGCACAAGGCTGCCCGGCAGACGCAGGCTGAGCCCGGCGCTGCGGCGCAGCACCACCCGCTCGTACAGGGTAATGGTCTGCATGGTCATATCCAGCGCATGGTAGCCGTTGGGCAGCAGCCCCACCACATCCAGTGCCAGATTGAGCTTTGCCGGAGCCAGCACGGTCACTGCGTTTTTCCGCTCTCGCCGTTCCATCTGTGTTCCTCCTCAGTTGCCGTGGTAGATGTTGTTTTCCACCAAGAACTCCCGGATGCGCTTCAGCGCCTCGGTCAGGTGCTCCACGCTGTACGCGTATGAAACGCGGCAGTAGCCGTCGCCGGAAGCGCCAAAGGCATCGCCGGGGATGATGGCAACATGCTTTTGCTCCAAAAGCTTTGTGCAGAACTCCTGACTGGTCATACCGGTGCTCTTGATGCAGGGGAAGGCGTAGAATGCGCCCCGGGGCTCGAAACAGGTCAAGCCCATGTCGTTGAAGCTGCGCACTACCAGGCGGCGGCGCATATTGTACTCGTCCCGCATCCGGTCGATCTCGCCGTCGCACTCCTTCAGGGCGGTGATGGCGGCGTACTGGCTGGTGGTGGGGGCGCTCATGATGGCGCTCTGGTGGATCTTGGTCATGATCTTGATGACCGCCTCCGGACCGCAGGCGTAGCCCAACCGCCAGCCGGTCATGGCGTAGCTCTTGGAAAAGCCGTTCACCACGATGGTGCGCTCTGCCATGCCGGGCAGCGTTGCAATGGAAACATGAGGCCGCAGACCGTAGTTCAGCTCGGCGTAGATCTCGTCGGACAGCACCATGATGTCGGTGCCGCGCAGCACCTCAGCCACAGCCTCCAGATCCTCCCGCTCCATCACCGCACCGGTGGGGTTGTTGGGGAAGGGCATGATGACCAGCTTGGTCTTGGGGGTGATGGCGGCCTTCAGCGCATCGGCACGCAGACGGAACTCGTCCTCCTGACGGCAGGCAACATGCACCGGCACGCCGCCGGACAGGGTGGTGATGGGCTCGTAGCACACAAAGCAGGGCTCCGGGATGATCACCTCATCCCCGGGCTGGACCAGCGTGCGGATGCACATATCAATGGCTTCGCTGCCGCCCACAGTCACCAAAATCTGCCGCATAGGGTCGTAACGCAGGTTCATGCGCCGATCCAGATACCGGCTGATCTCGGCGCGCAGCTCCTTTAAGCCGGCGTTGGAGGTATAGCGGGTGCGTCCGTGCTCAAGGCTGTCGATGCCGGCCTCGCGCACAGCCCACGGGGTCTTGAAGTCCGGCTCGCCCACGCCAAGGCTGATGCACTCGGGCATTTCGGCAGCCAGATCGAAAAATTTGCGGATGCCGGAGGGGCGCATGGCCTTGGCGGCAGGCGCGATCAGTTTATCATAGTCCATCACAGCACCGTGCACTCTCTTTCATCAATTTCTTCATCCTGATACAGCCGCCCCTCTTTTTTGTAGGTGCGCAGCACAAAATGGGTGGCGGTGGACAGCACATCGTCCAGCGGCGAGAGCCGCTTTGCCACAAACAGGGCGATCTCCTGGAAGGTCTGCCCCTTGATCACCAGCTGCAGATCGTACCCGCCGCTCATCAGCAGCACGCTCTCCACCTCGTCAAAGGCGGCGATGGTGGCGGCGATCTCGTCAAAGCCGCGGCTCTTTTTGGGGCTGACGTTCAGCTCGATGACTGCCTCCACGCGGTTCACCTTGGCCTTTTCCCAGTCCACAAGGGTCTTGTAGCCCTTGATGATACCCTGCGCCCGGGCAAGGTCCATCATCGCCGCCACCTCGGCGGGGGATTTGTTCAGCATGGTGGCAATGTCCTCCACGGGCAGCCGGGCGTTGTTTTCCAGAATCTTCAAAAGCTGTTCCATTGTCATATACTCCTTATCAACCCTCTACACGGAAATCCGCGGGAAATTAAATATAAGTATAGCACAAGCCCTGGCAGAATGCACTTGATTTTTATATAGAATGTCTTTTGCCCCTGTATTCTGCTCTTTTTTACAAAAAGTGTGTTCAAAATTTGCTAAATCTGCTATACTGGAAGGGTAAGCGTGTGCCGGGTCTTTGGCGGCACCAATCACTATAAGGAAAACGAGGGTGGAAACCATGAAAGCTTTCATTACCGTCATTGGACACGATACCGTGGGCGTTGTCGCAAAGGTGGCAGGTCTGTGCACCGAACTGAACATCAATATCGAGGATGTGACCCAGAGCATCCTGCAGGGGATGTTTGCCATGATCATGCTGGTGGACCTTTCCAACTGCAATGTTGACCATGACCAGCTGCACAAGCGCACCGATGCGCTTGCCGCCGAGATGGGGATGCAGATCAACGTGACCCGTCAGGAAGTTTTTGACGCCATGCACACCATCTGAGCCGGAAAGGAGCCCGCAACCGCTATGAGTATGTTTAACACCGGGGATATCCTGGAAACCATCGAGATGTTCACGCAGGACAATCTGGACGTGCGCACCGTGACCATGGGCATCAGCCTGCTGGACTGCATCGACCCGGACCCCAAAAAGGCCTGTGAGAATATCTACAACAAGATCACCACCAAGGCTGCGAATCTTGTCTCCACCGTGGAGCACATCAGCGCCGAGTATGGTATTCCCATCATCAACAAGCGCATCAGCGTTACCCCCATTGCCATGCTGCTGGGTGCCTGCCCGGAGGCAGACCCTGTGGACTTTGCAAAGACGCTGGACGCCGCCGGCAAAAAGGTGGGCGTCAACTTTGTGGGCGGCTACAGTGCACTGGTGCACAAGGGCTTTTCTGCCGGTGACCGCCGCCTGATCGAGTCCATCCCCCGCGCACTGGCAGAGACCGACATCGTGTGCAGCTCGGTGAACATCGGCGCCACCAAGGCCGGTCTGAACATGGACGCCATCAAGCTGATGGGCGAGGCCGTGAAGAAGGCCAGCGAGCTGACCGCCGACCGTCAGTGCATCGGCGCTGCCAAGCTGGTGGTGTTCTGCAATGCCCCGGAGGATAACCCCTTCATGGCTGGCGCTTTCCACGGTCCCGGCGAGCCGGACTGCGAGATCCATGTGGGCGTTTCCGGTCCGGGCGCTGTGCGCGCCGCGCTGGCACGCCTGCCCAAGGATGCCCCCATTGACGAGGTGGCAGAGCTTGTAAAGCGCACTGCCTTCAAGATCACCCGCGTGGGCCAGCTGGTGGCAAACCTCGCCTCCAAGGCGCTGGGCGTGCCTGCCGGTATCATCGACCTTTCGCTGGCTCCCACCCCCGCCATCGGCGACAGCGTGGCTAACATTCTGGAGGAGATGGGTCTGGAGACCTGCGGCTGCTGCGGCACCACCGCCTGCCTTGCCCTGCTGAACGATGCCG
>CAVKCU010000034.1:0-10903 GCA_963654645.1 Clostridiales bacterium
CCCGCATCACCCGGCACGGCGTGCTGGTGGAGGTGTACGGCGAGGGCATCCTGATTTTGGGCGACAGCGGCATCGGCAAAAGCGAGCTGGCCATCGAGCTGGTCAAGCGCGGTCACCGTCTGGTGGCAGATGATGCCGTGGAGCTGCGCAAGGTGTCTAACCGCCAGATCATGGGCACTGCCCCGGAAAATATCCGCCACTTCATCGAGCTGCGCGGCATCGGCATTGTCAACGTGGCCCGCGTGTACGGTGTGGGCGCCGTCAAGCTGAGCGAAAGTCTGGATCTGGTGGTACAGCTGGAAGCGTGGGACCCCACCAAGAACTACCAGCGCACCGGTCTGGAAAGCGAATACTACGATATTCTGGGCGTCAGCATTCCCAGCACCAGCATCCCGGTCTCTCCCGGACGCAATCTGGCTGTGGTGCTGGAGACCGCAGCCATCAATAACCGTCAGAAGAAGATGGGCTATAACGCAGCCAAGGAGCTGCTGATCCGGCTGGGGCTGGATGACAAAATGGACTGAACTTCTCTATAAAAAGGAGCCTGACCCTATGGAACAACTCAAGCAGCTGCTGACCGCAGCAGGCATTGTTTATAAAGAAAACGAGCCACTGGCAGCGCACTGCACCTTTAAGATCGGCGGTCCGGCGCGGCTGTTCGTGCAGCCGGTAGACCACGCACAGCTTTGCCGCGCTATTGCCCTGTGCAAGGCGCAGGGCGTCCGGTATTATCTGCTGGGCAACGGCAGCAATATCCTGTTTGCCGACGAGGGCTATGATGGTGCGGTGCTGGATATCTCCTCCATGCAGGACACTGTGGAGGTGCATGGCACACAGCTCACCGCCGGGGCAGGCGTGCGGCTCTCGGCGCTGTGCAAAACGGCACTGGAACACGGCCTGACCGGGCTGGAATTTGCCTACGGCATCCCCGGCACGGTGGGCGGCGCAGTCTATATGAACGCCGGTGCCTACGGCGGCGAGATGAAGGACGTGCTGACCACGGTGCAGTACCTCACCGCCGAGGGCGAGGTGAAAGAGACTGCGGCGGCAGAGCTTGACCTGCGTTATCGCCATAGCATTTTTGAGGAAAACGGCGGCTGCATCCTCTCGGCGCAGTTTAACCTGACCCCGGGCGAACCGGAAGCCATCCGCGCGAAAATGGACGAACTGATGGCAAAGCGGCTGGATAAGCAGCCGTTGGATAAGCCCAGCGCAGGCAGCACCTTCAAGCGCCCGGTGGGCGCTTTTGCCGCTGCCCTCATCGACCAGTGCGGTCTGCGGGGGTACCGGCACGGTGGTGCCGCCGTCAGCGAGAAGCACTGCGGCTTTGTGGTGAACCTTGGTGGCGCGACTTGTGCGGACGTGCTGGCACTGTGCGAGGAAGTGCGCACCATTGTAAAGGAAAAGACCGGTTACGATCTGGAAAAAGAGATCCGCGTAGTGCGCTGAGCTGCGGGAATAAAAGGAGTGGGAAATACAGATGGAGCTGTTGATCGTCAGCGGGCTTTCCGGCGCAGGAAAGTCTGTGGCTATGAATGCGCTGGAGGATATCGGATATTTCTGCATCGATAACGTCCCGGCGGGACTGCTGCCCAGCATTACGGCGTTTTCCAAGGCGGGCGACAACCAGTTGGAGCGGGTGGCGCTTTCCATGGATGTGCGCGGCTGCCGCAGCAGGGAACAGATCGAGACTGCCCTGCAGCAGCTGGATGACCAGAAAACTCCCTATAAGATCCTGTTTCTGGATGCACCGGACGATGTTCTGATGCGCCGTTACAGCGAGACCCGCCGCCGCCACCCCATCAGCATTGCAGAGGGCATCTCCACCCGGGATGCCTTTTTGAAGGAGCGGCAGATCTTACAGCCCTTAAAGGAACGTGCAAACTACACCATCAACACCGGTCTGCTCTCCACCTCCCAGAATAAAGAGCGCATCTGCGATCTGTTTATGAAAAACGGCGGGGCAAAAAATGCCATGCAGCTTACCATCATGTCCTTCGGGTTCAAGTTTGGACTGCCGCCGGAAGCCGACCTTGTGCTGGATGTGCGCTGCCTGCCCAACCCCTTCTATGTGCCGGAGTTAAAGCATAAGACCGGACTGGATCAGGAAGTGGTGGATTTTGTCATGAGCCACCCCGAAGCACAGGAACTGCTGCGCCGGTACGAGAATTTCTTGCAATACGCCCTGCCGCTCTATGTCAAGGAGGGCAAAAGCCAGCTGACCATTGCGGTGGGCTGCACGGGCGGCAAGCACCGCTCCATCACTTTCGCACGCAAGCTTGCGGAATACTGTACCGCGCAGGGCTACGAGCCCGGGGTGCAGCACCGGGATGCCGTGCGCTGAAAACAGAGGAAATACTATGAGTTTTGCATCCAGTGCGCGGGAGGAGATCGCGCAGCGCAGCCCCACCAAGGAATGCTGTGTGCGTGCAGCTGCCTATGGCATTGCCTGCTTTGCCAAATACTTTGATGCCCGCGGCCTTGTGCTGCAAACCGAGCAGCCCCATACGGTGCAGCTGGCGCAGCAGTTGTTTGCCCGCTGCGGCATCCGGGGCGAGATATTGGAAAAGCCCCGCACCAGCGGTGTGCTGTACGAGTTCAATATCCGCGATGCGGAGCAGGTCACCCGCCTGCACGAGCTGTTCGGCACTACCGGCAGGGAGACCAGTTTGCAGATCGACCCCGGGCTCATCCGCTGCCAGACCTGTGTCAGTGCCTATATCGCCATGGCGTTTTTGTGCAGCGGCACGGTCACCGACCCGCAAAAGGAATATAATCTGGAATTTCTCACCTCCCGGACGAATCTCGCCCGGGATTTTGAAGCGCTGCTTGCCGAGCACGAGTTTGCACCTCACCGCACCCGCCGCAACGGCGTGAATCTGATCTACGTTAAGACCGGTGCCAATGTGGAGCGCTTGCTCCGCTTTATGGGCGCTGCGGATGCCGCGACCCAGATCAGCGTGCTCAAGGCGTTCAAGCAGGTACGCAACCAGACCAACCGGCAGACAAACTGTGATACCGCAAACCTTGGCAAAACGGCGCGGGCAAACGCCCAGACCCTGAAAGCCATCCGCTATTTGCAGGAGCAGCACGCTCTGGAAACTCTGCCGGAGGTGCTGCAGCAGGCAGCGGAAAAGCGTCTGCAATACCCGGATCTTTCGCTTACCGCGCTGTGCGGCTGCTTTGACCCGGCAGTGAGCAAATCCGGCTTATCGCACCGGATGAAAAAGTTGGAGGCACTGGCAGAAAATCTCCGCCAGCGCCAGCAGGAGGGACAGGAGGCAGTACAATGAGTGAACCCACCGCAAATACCCGTCCCTTTGCCCACCTGCATATCCATACGGAATACAGCCTTCTGGACGGTGCCTGCCGCATCGACCAGCTGATGGAGCGGGTGAAGGAGTGCGGGCAGACCGCCATTGCCTGCACCGACCACGGCGTGATGTACGGCTGTGTGCAGTTTTATAAAGCAGCTAAAAAGGCGGGCATCAAGCCCATCATCGGCTGCGAAGTCTATGTTGCCACCCGCACCCGCTTTGATAAGGTAAATAAGATAGACGGCAACAACCACCTGATTCTGCTGTGCAAAAACGAGACCGGCTATAAGAACCTGATCAAAATGGTCTCTGCCGGTTTTGTGGAGGGCTTTTACTCCAAGCCCCGCGTGGATAAGCAGCTTTTGGAGCAATACCACGAGGGACTGATCTGCCTTTCGGCTTGTCTGGCGGGTGAGATCCCGCAGGCCATTCTGGCAGGGGACTACGAGCGTGCAAAGGCGACCGCGCTGTGGTACAGGGATCTGTTCGGTGCAGAGAATTACTACATCGAATTGCAGGATCACGGTTTGAAAGAGGATACCACCGTTCTGCCGCAGCTCATCAAGCTTTCCCGCGAGACGGGTATTCCCATGGCAGCAACCAACGACGCCCATTATCTGCGCAAAGAGGACGCCAAGATGCAGAGCATCCTGCTGTGCATCCAGACCGGCAAGACCATTCAGGATGCCGACCGCATGGAGTTCCAGACCGATGAATTCTACGTCAAGACCACAGACGAGATGTACGAGCTGTTCTCCATGGTGCCGGAAGCCTGCGCCAACACGGCAAAAATCGCCGAGCAGTGCAATTTTGACTTTGAGTTCGGTCACACCAAGATCCCCTACTACAAAGCCCCGGACGGCATGGACAATCAGGCATACTTTGAAAAGCTCTGCTGGGACGGCTTGGAACGTCGCTACGGCCCGGACGTGCCGCAGGCCAACATCGACCGCCTGAAATACGAGATCGGCGTGGTCAAGACCATGGGGTATACCAACTACTACCTCATCGTGTGGGACTACATCAATTTTGCAAAAAGTCAGGGCATCCCGGTGGGGCCGGGACGCGGTTCCGGCGCAGGCAGTATCGCCGCCTACTGCGTGGGCATCACGGATATCGACCCCATCCGCTACAACCTGATCTTTGAGCGCTTTTTGAACCCCGAACGCGTCAGTATGCCGGATTTCGATGTGGACTTCTGCTACGAACGCCGACAGGAGGTCATCGACTACGTCAACTGCAAATACGGTGCCGACCATGTGGCGCAGATCGTCACCTTTGGCACCATGGCCGCCCGCAACGCCATCCGGGACGTGGGTCGTGTGATGGGCATCCCGTACCAGCAGGTGGACGTGGTAGCAAAGCTTGTGCCCATGGAACTGAAAATGACCCTCAAGCGGGCGTTGGAGGTTTCCAGCGAGCTGAAAAAACTCTACGATACCGACCCGCAGGTGACCGAGTTGATCGATACCGCCCTGAAGGTGGAGGGAATGCCCCGGCACGCCTCCACCCACGCGGCGGGCGTGGTCATCACGCCGGAGCCGACCGATTATTATCTGCCGCTTGCCACCAACGACGGTCTGCCGGTGACCCAGTTCAACATGACCGAGATCGAGGAACTGGGTCTTTTGAAGATGGACTTTCTGGGTCTGCGCACCCTGACCGTCATCCGGGACGCGGAGGTTGCAGTGCAAAAGCAGCACCCGGAGTTCTCCATCCGTAATCTGGATTATGACGACCCGGATACCTATAAAATGCTGGGTCAGGGCGATACCGAGGGCGTGTTCCAGCTGGAATCCTCCGGCATGAAGCAGGTTCTTGTGGGGTTGCAGCCCCAGAACCTTGAAGACGTCATCGCTCTGATCAGCCTGTACCGCCCGGGTCCTATGGATTCCATTCCCACATATCTGCGCAACCGGCACGAGCCGGACAAGATCAGCTACAAGACTCCGCAGCTGGCGCACATTTTGGATGTGACCAACGGCTGCATCGTCTATCAGGAGCAGGTCATGCAGATCTTCCGGGAGCTGGCGGGCTTTTCCTTCGGGCAGGCAGATAACGTCCGCCGCGCCATGAGCAAAAAGAAGCACGCTGTCATGGAAGCAGAGCGGGAGCACTTTGTGCACGGCTGCACCGAGCCCGGTCACGAATGCCCGGGCTGCGTTGCCAACGGCATCCCGGAGCAGGTGGCAAACCAGATCTACGACGAGATGTCCAGCTTTGCGTCCTACGCCTTCAACAAGAGCCATGCGGCCTGCTATGCCTATGTGGCTTTCCAGACCGCTTATCTCAAGTGCCATTACCCCAGTCAGTTCATGGCAGCATTGCTCACCAGTGTGCTGGATAATACTGATAAGGTCATCGAGTATTCCGGCGAGTGCGCCCGTCTGGGCATCAAGGTGCTGCCGCCGGATGTGAATATCTCCAACGGCGGCTTTACTGCTGATGACAACGGTCAGATCCGTTTCGGTCTGAACGCGGTGAAAAACGTAGGTCGTAACCTCATCGAGAACGCAGTCACCGAGCGCAGGGAAAAGCCCTATACCAGCCTTTACGATTTCTGCAAGCGGATGCACGGCAGCGAGCTGAACCGCCGCTCAGTGGAAAGCCTGATCAAAGCCGGTGCCTTTGACTGCTTTGGTTCCAACCGCCACAGTATGGTGGAGGCGGTAGAGGGCATCCTCAAGAGCATCGAGACGGACTCCCGCCGCAATCTGGAAGGGCAGCTCGATCTGTTCTCCGTGATGAGCGGAGAAGCGCAGCAAAGCCCGCAAGAGGATGTCTACGAAATTCGCCCTTTGGCAGAGTACACCCCTGCCGAGCTGCTGCAGCAGGAAAAAGAGGTCAGCGGTCTGTACCTGTCCGGTCACCCGCTGGATGCATACCGGGAAAAATCTGCCCGCATCGGCTCCCACACCATCAAAGCCCTCACAGGCGAGGATGCCCATGTGCAGGACGGCGAAAAGGTGCGCATTGTGTGCGCGGTTGTCAAAAACCGCATGATGACGACTAAATCCAACAGCATGATGGCCTTTACCAGCGTGGAGGATCTGACCGGCACCATGGAAGTGATCGTGTTCCCCAAGGTACTGGACAGGTTCCGGGATGCCATTCAAGAAAACGCTGTCGTGGTTATCGACGGGCGGCTTTCCGTGCGGGAGGATGAGGCTTCCAAGCTGCTGGCAGACAGTATTCTGCCCATTGACAGCTACGACCCGACCCGCTTGGATAAAGGCCGCCCGGACCCCGTCAAAACAGCTGCCCGGCGGGTGTTCATTCGTCTGCCGTCCCGCAGCTGCCCCCAGTACGATAAAGTGGTGAACCTGCTGGAGATCTTTGACGGCGATATCCCGGTGATCCTGTATCTGGAGGACACCAAGCAGAAGCTGGCTGCACCGCGTCGGTTGTACACCTCCGGGCATCCTCTCTTTTTCAAAGAGCTGGAGCGGCTGCTGGGTGCAGAAAATGTTGCAACAAAATAACATATTTGTGCACGAATGGCACCGCATGAGATGATTTTAAATTTTCCGAGCAGTGCAAATTGCGAAAATAGTACGGTATAACGATGCTATTTCACGCTGCATGGAATTGCATAAAGTCTCAAAACCCTATTGAAATTTGTCTGGATGGTGTGCTATAATCATTAAAGGCGAATCAAAGCTATTGCAAAGCAACCAGCCTGTTTCTGGAAGAAGAGGGTACAGGCAAAAGGGTAAATGAAGAACTGAACTGTAAATTGGAGGGAATCTCTCGTATGGAAAAGCAAATCAAAACGATTGGCGTGCTTACAAGCGGTGGTGATGCTCCCGGCATGAACGCTGCTGTGCGCGCTGTGGTACGCACCGGCCTGCACAAGGGCTTCCGTATGATCGGCATTCAGCGCGGCTACAATGGCCTGCTGAACGGCGAGTGCTTTGAAATGAACCTGCGCAGCGTTTCTAACATCATCTCTGCCGGCGGCACCATTCTGTATACGGCGCGCTGCCTGGAGTTCAAGACCAAGGAAGGTCAGGATAAGGGCGCTGAAAAGTGCCGCGAGTTGGGCATTGATGCGCTGGTCGTTATCGGCGGCGACGGTTCTTACCGTGGCGCCCGCGCACTGGCACACCGCGGCATTCCCATGATCGGTCTGCCCGGTACCATTGATAACGATATCGCCTGCACCGATTACACCATCGGCTACGATACCGCAATGAATACCGCGCTGGAAATGATCGACAAACTGCGCGACACCACCCAGAGCCACGACCGCTGCAGTGTGGTCGAGGTCATGGGCCGCAACGCCGGTTACATTGCTCTGAACGTTGCTATCGCTTCCGGCGCTATGGCTGTGCTGCTGCCTGAGAAGGAATTCGATATGCAGCGCGACATTCTGGATAAGATCGCCGAGACCCAGAAGACTGGCAAGCGCCACTTTATCATCATTGTGGCTGAGGGTGTGGGTCATGCACAGGAGATCGCCAACGAGATCCAGGCACGCACCGGTATCGATTCCCGAGCAACCATTCTGGGTCATGTGCAGCGCGGTGGTTCTCCCACCCTGCGCGACCGCGTGAATGCTTCTGCTATGGGCTATCAGGCTGTCTGCCTGCTGGAGCAGGGCAAGTATAACCGCATCGTCGGCATGAAGGGCGAGAAGCTGGTGGACTACCCCGTGGACGAGGCTTTGGAGATGACCAAGAGCCTTGACCCCGTTCTGGTGGACGTGTGCAACACCATTTCCATCTGATTTTAACGTCAAATACAAGAGCCATCCGTTCGGATTTTCTGAGCGGATGGCTCTTTTTGCTGCTGTTTTTAAGAATGACGTATTACAAGTGAAACTCAACAACTTTTTGTTTACAAATACTTTTGAATAAGTTATACTGAGAAAAAGCAGCGCGCGCTGCTGAAAGGAGAAAAGAAGGATGCCATTTGACTATAAGAAGGAATATAAAGAGTTTTACCTTCCGCCGAAGAAACCACAGATCATCACCGTCCCTGCGATAAATTTTGTGGCGGTGCAGGGGAAAGGCGACCCCAACGACCCGGCAGGGGAATACAAGGCAGCGCTGGAGCTGTTGTACGGCATTGCATTTACCATTAAAATGAGCTATAAGGGCAGCCATAAGATGAACGGCTATTTTGAATATGTCGTTCCACCTCTGGAAGGGCTTTGGCATCAGCCCGGGGCAGAGGGTGTGGATTTCTCCAACAAGGAGACTTTTATCTGGACCTCCATGATCCGTTTGCCGGAATTTGTCACCTGCGCCGAATTTGACTGGGCAGTGCAGGAGGCCACCGCCAAAAAGAAAAAAGACTTTTCTAAAGTAGAATTTTTCACCTATGATGAAGGCTTGTGCGTACAATGTATGCACATCGGCCCCTACGACACCGAACCGGAGACCCTGCGGCAGCTGGATGTGTTTGCTGCGGAGCAGGGATATTGCCCGGATTTTTCAGATACGCGCTTCCATCACGAGATCTATCTGGGCGACCCGCGCCGCACTGCACCGGAGAAGCTGAAAACCGTGCTGCGGCATCCGATCCGCAGAATGGAATGACAGAAAACTTCACAAAAACTGTCGCTTTTTGTTGTGAGATGTGCTATACTAAAATTATCTGTAGAAACACACTTAAAAATGGAGGAAAACATCATGCAGCATGAAACTGTCATCGTGCTGGACTTTGGCGGACAGTACAATCAGCTGATTGCCCGCCGCGTCCGAGAAAATAATGTCTACTGCGAGATCTATTCCTATAAAACCGATCTTTCGGTCATCAAGGCCAAGAATCCCAAGGGCATTATCTTCACCGGCGGCCCCAACAGCGTTTATCTGGAGGATTCTCCCACCATCGACCCCGAGATCTTCAGCTGGGGTGTGCCTGTGCTGGGCATCTGCTACGGCAGCCAGCTGATGATGCACCTGCTGGGCGGTCATGTCTGCCGCGCTCCCGAGCGTGAGTACGGCAAGACCGAGGTGTTCGTGAACACCGAGAGCAAGCTGTTCACCGATGTGCAGCCCTCTACCATCTGCTGGATGAGCCACAACGATTACATCGAGCAGGCGGCTCCCGGCTTTGAGATCACTGCTCACACCGCAAACTGCCCTGTGGCAGCCGTTGAAAATGCTGAAAAGGGTCTGTACGCCGTACAGTTCCATCCGGAGGTGCTGCACACCGCCGAGGGCAAGAAGATGCTGCGCAACTTCGTGTACAACGTCTGCGGCTGCTCCGGCGACTGGAAGATGGATTCCTTTGTAGAGAATAACGTCAAGGCTCTGCGGGAGCGCATTGGCGAGGGTAAGGTACTGTGCGCCCTGTCCGGCGGCGTGGATTCTTCCGTGCTGGCCGCTATGCTGGCAAAGGCCATCGGCAAGCAGCTGACCTGCGTGTTCGTGGACCACGGCCTGCTGCGCAAGAACGAAAAGGAAGAGGTCTGCTCTGTCTTTGGCCCGGGCAATGCCAACGGCTTTGACATCAACTTCATCTGCGTGGATGCCCGCGACCGCTACTTCAGCAAGCTGAAGGGAGTCACCGAGCCGGAGCGTAAGCGCAAGATCATCGGCGAGGAGTTCATCCGCGTGTTCGAGGAAGAGGCAAAGAAGATCGGCAAGGTCGATTTCCTTGCACAGGGCACCATCTACCCCGACGTGGTGGAAAGCGGTCTGGGCGGCGAGTCCACCGTCATCAAGAGCCACCACAACGTGGGCGGCTTGCCCGATACCGTGGACTTCAAGGAGCTGGTGGAGCCTCTGCGCAACCTGTTCAAGGACGAAGTTCGTCAGGCCGGTCGTGAGCTGGGTCTGCCCGAGTATCTGGTCAGCCGTCAGCCGTTCCCCGGCCCCGGTCTGGGCATCCGCATCATCGGCGAGGTGACCCCCGAGAAGGTCACCATCGTGCAGGACGCTGACGCCATCTGGCGCGAGGAGATCGCCAAAGCCGGTCTGGATAAGGAGATCAGCCAGTATTACGCTGCGCTGACCAATATGCACAGTGTCGGCGTTATGGGCGACGAGCGCACCTATGATTACGCCGTTGCGCTGCGTGCCGTGACCACCACCGACTTCATGACCGCAGAAAGCTACGATATGCCGTGGGATGTTCTGGGAACTGTCACCAGCCGCATCGTCAACGAGGTCAAGCACGTTAATCGCGTGTTCTACGATTGCACCGGTAAGCCGCCTGCAACGATCGAGCTCGAGTAATCTTCAAAACCTGAAAAGTATTGATACAATGCAATATTTTGAGAGCCAAAAGGCTCGCTGATACTGCTTTGATACTATCGGGCGATTATTCATAAAGAGAGACATGAGAATGCCCTCTGAGAAACGGTAAGTTTTTCAGAGGGCATTTTTGTGTCTTTTATTCTTTGCGCCACTTTTTCTTCGGTTCGTACCGGCCGCAGCCGTCGGCGGTCTGCGGCCAGTTGAGCTTCCATTCCAGATACTCTTCCTTGGTGATCTCGCCATCCCGGAGCTGTTTCTTGCGGAGCTGCCACTCCTTCAGGAAATCGTCCAGCAGGCGATAGCGGAAGCTGACCGCCATGTGTTTTTCCGGGAAATCCGGGTCGGTGGTGTCTGTGACCTCATAGAGCCGGGTGCCGG
>CAVKCU010000035.1:0-10668 GCA_963654645.1 Clostridiales bacterium
GCGTCATCGCCAAGGGCTACCACGCCGAGGTGGACGAGCTGCGCTCCATCCGCGATAACACCAAGGGGGTTCTGGCACAGCTGGAAGCCCGCCTGCGGCAGGAGACCGGCATCCCCAAGCTGAAGATCGGCTATAACCATGTGTTCGGCTACTTTATCGAGGTGAGCAACTCCTACAAAAATCTTGTACCGGAGACCTACATCCGCAAGCAGACCCTCACCTCCGGCGAGCGGTACATCACGCAGGAGCTGAAGGAGCTGGAAAGCAAGATCCTTGGCGCGCACGAGCGGCTCATCTCGCTGGAGCGCCGCCTGTTTGACGAGCTGCTGGAAAGCATCGGCGCACAGCTGGACCGCATCCAGCGCACCGCCAACGCCATTGCCCAGCTGGATGTACTGGCGGCGCTGGCGCAGGTGGCTGCGGAAAACAACTATTGCCGCCCTGTGGTGGATGACAGCGACGTGCTGACTATTACCGAGGGGCGTCACCCGGTGGTGGAGCAGGTGCTCAAGGGCAGCATGTTCGTGCCCAACGATACCGCCCTTAACTGCACCACCGACCGCTGCCTGATCATCACCGGCCCCAACATGGCGGGTAAATCCACCTATATGCGTCAGAATGCTCTCATCGCCCTGATGGCGCAGATCGGTTCCTTTGTGCCGGCTGCCAGCTGTCATGTGGGCGTGGTGGACGCCATTTTCACCCGAATCGGCGCTTCGGACGACCTTGCCGCAGGCCAGTCCACCTTTATGGTGGAGATGACCGAGGTGGCTGAAATTCTGAAAAATGCCACCGCCAAAAGCCTTGTGGTGCTGGACGAGATCGGCCGCGGCACTTCCACTTTTGACGGCATGAGCATTGCCCGCGCTGTGGTGGAGCATATTGCCGACCCTGCCAAGGGGCTGGGCTGCAAGACTCTGTTCGCCACCCACTACCACGAGCTGACCGAGCTGGAAGGCACCGTGGAGGGCGTAAAAAACTACAACATCGCGGTCAAAAAGCGCGGCGAGGACATCACCTTCCTGCGGCGCATCGTGCGCGGACCCGCCGATGACAGCTACGGCATCGAGGTGGCAAAGCTGGCCGGTCTGCCCGGCAGCGTGACCCGCCGCGCCCACGAGGTGCTGCGCACGCTGGAAGCCTCTGCCCCCAAAAACAAGGTGGAGCAGATGGATTTTGATGCCTTGCAGGAGTACAACTCTCCGGCAGTGCCCAGCGAGATGATGGAAAAGCTGGAAGCTGTGGATGTGGAAACGCTTACCCCCATTGAAGCACTGAACTTTTTGTACGAGCTGAAAAAGACCCTCAAGGGCAGCCTGAACGGCTGACCGTAAAAATAGTAACCACAGGGGAGGGAAAGGACCATGGCAGTCATCCATGTTCTGGATAAGCATACCGCTGAGCTGATCGCCGCCGGTGAGGTGGTGGAGCGTCCGGCATCGGTGGTCAAGGAGCTTTTGGAAAACTCCATCGACGCCGGTGCAACGCAGGTCACCGTCAGCATTGAATCCGGCGGCGTAAAGCTGATCGAGATCAGCGATAACGGCACCGGTATTGATGCCGAGTATATCCCGACAGCCTTCATCCGCCACGCCACCAGTAAAATTGAAAAACCGGACGATTTGAACAGCATCCACACACTGGGCTTCCGGGGCGAGGCACTGGCTTCCATTGCCAGCGTGGCGCGGGTAGAGCTGCTCACCCGCACCGAGGTGGATGAGTTTGCCACCTGCTACCGCATCGCCGGCGGCGAGGAGCAGGGCAGGGAGCCTGCTGCCCGCGCCGTGGGCACCACCATCCGGGTGCAGGACCTGTTCTACAACACCCCCGCCCGCATGAAGTTCCTCAAAAAGGACTCCAGCGAGGGCACCTTTGTGGCAGATAACGTAGGGCATGTGGCGCTCAGCCACCCGGAGGTCAGCGTCAAATTCATCCGGGAGGGCAAGCTGCAATACGTCACCCCGGGCGACGGTCAGTTGCGCAGCGCCGCCTACGCGGTGCTGGGGCGGGAGTTCAGCCGCGACCTCATCGAGGTGCACTCCGAGGAAGGGCTGTACAGGGTCACCGGCCTGATCACTCCGCCCAAGAGCTGCCGCGCCAGCCGCAGCATGCAGCATTTCTACATCAACGGCCGCTATGTGCGCAACCGCACCATCATGGCAGGCATGGAAATGGCGTTCAAGGGCACGACCATGCAGGGCAAGTTCCCGGGCGGTATCCTGCTGCTGGAAATGCCCACTGACCTTGTGGACGTCAATGTCCACCCTGCAAAGATCGAAGCCCGCTTTGCTCGGGAAAATGATGTGTTCGATGTCGTTTACCACGCGGTCAAACTGGCGCTGGCACAGCCCGGCACCGGGGAACGGCGCTTCACCTTTGAAGCAGATGAAAAAGAGAAAACTGAAAAAGAAAACGATATACAAAGTGAAAATGCTGTAAAGAATAATCACTTTACAGGGCTTTCTGCCGTCATTCCGGGTCAGGCAGACCCCGGCACGCTGCCCGCACAGCGCTGGGAAGCCCCGCAGCCGCAGCGCCCCACTGCTGCACCGGAGAAAGTCCCTGCATTTACTGCAAACATCCTGCCGGCACAGCCCGCACAGCCTGCCCGCGTGGCGGCTGCCGTGCCCGCGTGGCGGCAGTCTGCTCCCGCAGAGGATATTCTTGACCCGGTGGTCACCCTCCACAGCCCGGAAAAACCAGATGCAACCGAAGTCCAGCCTGCGCCGCAGCCCTTCCGGGCAGCTGCCGGTGAGGCGCAGCTGGATGTGCACCCGGAGGCAGACGCCGCAGCCGACCCGCTGCTGGACCACATGGCGGCATGGAACACCCTGCCCGCCGCCCCGGAGATCGAAGCCGCCACCGTGCCCTATCAGCCGGAAGAACCCGCGCAGCCGGAACAGCTGGGCTTTGACGTGCCGCAGGGGGAAGAGCCGCTGCGCTATGTGGGCGAGGTGTTCCGCACCTATATTCTGGCAGAGCGTGGAGACGAGCTATGCCTGATCGATAAGCACGCCGCCCACGAGCGTCAGCTGTACGAAAAGCTCGCCGCCAACTACGGCAACGTGCCCAGCCAGCTGCTGTTGCAGCCCGCTGCCATCGACCTTTCCGCAGAGGAAAAGCAGGCGCTGCTGGAAAACCAGCCCCTGCTGGAAAATGCCGGGTTGGATGTAGCCGACTTTGGCGGCAGCACCGTGCTGCTGCGCGCCGTGCCTGCGGATGTAGAGCCGCAGAACGCCGAGGACTTGCTGGTGGAAATCGCTGACCGTCTGCTCAAGGGCAGCCGTGACGCGCTGAACGAGCACACCGAGTGGGTGCTGCACTCCATCTCCTGCCGTGCCGCCATCAAGGCGGGGGACAAGTCCTCCCCGCAGGAGCTTATGGCACTGGCTGAGAAGATCCTCTCCGGCGAGGTGCCGCCCTTCTGCCCCCATGGTCGTCCCTGCGTGCTCAAGCTTACCCGAAAGGAGTTGGAAAAGCAGTTTGGACGCATCGTGTAATATAAGACCCGCCGTGGTGGCTGTGGTTGGCCCCACCGCCACCGGTAAGACCGCGCTGGGAGTTGCGCTGGCGCAGCAGTTCTCCGGCGAGGTCATCAGTGCCGACTCTATGCAGATATATAAAGGTCTGGACGTGGGCACCGCCAAGGTCACCCCGCAGGAGACCTGCGGCATCCCGCACCACGGCGTGGACATCCTCACCCCGGAAAAGACCTTCAGCGTGGCGGATTTTACCGCGCTGGCAGGGGAGTATATTCAGGATATCACCGCCCGGGGACATCTGCCGCTGCTGGTAGGTGGTACCGGGCTGTATGTACAAAGCCTTTTGTACGGCGTGCGCTTTGCCGCCGAAAAAGCTCCGGACGGTCTGCGTGAGCAGCTGACCGCCGAGCTGGAAGCCATCGGCCCGGAGGCCATGTACGCAAAACTGCAAGCCGTGGACCCGGAAGCTGCCGCTGCCATCCACCCCAACAACAAGGTGCGTGTGCTGCGGGCGCTGGAGCACTACCGCGCCACCGGCAAGCGCCTCAGCGAGCAAAAGGCTGATTCGCTGCCGCCGGAGCGCCCCTACCGCAGCCTTGTGCTGGGGCTGGATTTCCCGGAGCGTGCAGCGCTGTACCGCCGCATCGACCTGCGGGTGGACAAAATGCTGGAAGCCGGGCTTTTAGCCGAGGCAGAATACGTCTGGCGCAACCGCGAAGCCTTCCGCACCGCTGCACAGGCCATCGGCTATAAAGAATTTTTTCCGTATTTCGAGCAGACCGCTACGCTGGATGCCTGCACTGAGAAGCTCAAGCAGGCGTCCCGCAACTACGCCAAGCGTCAGCTGACATGGTTCCGCCACATGGACGGGGTCACATGGCTGGACGCCGGGGCGGCGGACGTGCGGCAGACTGCCCTGCGTCTGACCCAAGACTTTTTATCGAAAGGATGATCCTTATGCCGGAAACCCCTCAGGAACCGCGCCACAAGCTTTCTGCGCTCACCACACTGGCGGCTGTGCTGGCTACCTTTTTGCTGGCGGCGGCAGCGTATGTCTGCTGGCAGGCGGCGCACATCCTTTTCCCCCAGAATGTCTACGAAACGGCGTTGCCCATCACCATTTCGGATACCATTGAGGCAGACGGCGTGCTGCTGTTTGAGGAGACCTGCATTTCCGGCAACGGCAATCTGGGCTACCTTATCTCGGACGGCGAGCGGGTATCGGCGGGCACTGCCGTTGCGGAGCTGTATACCGACGCCAATCAAGCGGTGCTGCGCCAGCAGCTGACCCAGCTTACCAGCCAGATCGACCTGCTGCAGCGCTCCCAGAACACCGCAGCCACCCAGCTGGACGGTCTGCTCAAGGAGCGCTCCGGTGCACTGTACGATCTGCTGGATGTACTGGACACCGCCCGCTACAGCGATGTGGACAGCAGCGCCGATGCCTATCTACTGGCGCAGAACAAGCTGTGGATCACCACCGGCGATACCGCCGGCTTTGCGGATCAGATCGCGCTGCTTGCCCAGCAGGCACAGACTGTGCAGGCACAGCTGGGCAACCCCACCCAGATCACTGCCCCCACCACTGGCTACTTTGTCCGGGCTGCCAGCAGCGGACGGCTGAACGCCGGTGCTGCGGATATCCTGGCGCAGAGCCCGGAGCAGCTTAAAGCCTATCTGGACTCTGACCCCGAGATGCTGCTGGATGGCTGCGTGGGCAAGCTGGTGTCCGGGTTCAGCTGGCAGTATGCCGGGGTATGCTCGGCAAAGCAGGGCGAAAAGCTGCTGGGCTCGGACGGCAAGCCTCTGCGCACGGCGGTGGAGATCAGCTTTCCCGGGCAGAGCGATGCCGCCCTGCGCGCTACCGTTACCGAGGTGACCATTGATGCAGAAAAGGATATCGCCCGCTTTGTGCTGCGCTGCAACTCCATCAACGGCGATGTGCTGTGCCTCAACCACGCCCGCGCCCGCATCAGCACCGGCGAGAGCACCGGTCTGCGGGTGCCTGCCGCAGCGGTGCACTACCTCAAGGAGGACGGCACCGAGGCCGAGACGCAGGGCGAAAACTATATCCCCGGCGTGTACGTCAAGTACGGCAACATCGCCCGCTTCTGCAAGATCGACCCCGTGGATGCCGACCATCCGCTGGTCACAGAAGGGGATTATATCCTTGTTTTGCCCAAGGGAACGGACGGTTCTGTCAGTCAGGTAAGGCTTTATGACGAAATAATCGTCTCGGGACAAAATTTATATGACGGAAAACTTTTGTAGTTATTGACATCTGCTGCAAAAAATCAGATAATAGTAGAAGCTATTTGCATTCTTTTTGCAAAGAACGCCAGGCAGCCGGGCGCTGCCCGAATGAAAGGAGCAGATAATTATGTCTTTGCTGGATAGCATTAAGAAGGGCCTGATGGGCGAAGGGGACGAGTACGAGGACCAGTACATCGATGACGGCCCTCAGATGGTGAACAACAACAGCGGCGTTGGCATCGGAATGGATGAAGAGACCGACGAGCCCGCCGAGGGCACCAGCAAAAAGAACAAGGTGGTCAACATCCATGCCACCACCCAGCTCAAGGTGGTTCTGGTCAAGCCCGAGCGGTTCGAGGATGCCAGCACCATTGCCGACCATCTGAACAACAAGCGCACCGTAGTGCTGAATCTGGAGTCCACCAACAAGGAAGTCTCCCGCCGTCTGGTGGACTTCCTGTCCGGCGTGGCATACGCCAACAACGGTCAGATCAAGCGCGTAGCCAACAGCACCTTTATCATTACTCCGTACAACGTGGATATCATGGGTGACCTGCTGGACGAGCTGGAGAACAATGGCGCATTCTATTGATCCGGCAGCCGGTGCGGTGCGGGGCTTTGTACCTGCCCGCAACGATGAGGAACGCTACCTCATGCGGCATATCGAGGATCTTGCCGACGCGGCGTTTTCCCGCGGCATAGCCCGGTACTCTGCGTTCCTCAGCGACCGGGAGCAGGATCTTGCCCGGGCAGCACTGGGGCGTGCCGGTGTGCAGGACAGCTGGCGTTTTGACGGCGGCTGGCCCGAGGCTGAGCGGCGGGTGCTCTGTCTGGAGCCGGAGTACAGCTACGGCGAGTGTCCGGTGCGCTGCGTACAGCTGCAGTGCCGGGCGCTGCCCGGTGCAGCGCTTCCCGCACACAAGGACTACCTGGGCAGCCTGATGGGTCTTGCCCTCAAGCGCGAGGCACTGGGAGATATTCTGCTGCCTGCCGATGTGCCGGGCACAGCCTATGTGTTCGCGCTGGAACCGGCGGCAAAGCTTATCTGCCGGGAGCTGTGTCAGGCGGGACGCACCGAGGTGTCCACCCGTCTGCTGGAGCCGGACGAGATCCCGGCTTTCCCGGCACCGGAGCGGCAGCTGCTCACCGCTACTGTGTCCTCCCTGCGGCTGGACGCAGTGCTTTCTGCCATGCTGCACGTCAGCCGCGGCACTGCTGCGGAACTGATCGAGGCGGGCAGGGTAGAGATCAACCATCTGCCGGTAGAAAAACCCCATACCCCCGTATACGAGCAGGATGTGTTCACCGTGCGCGGCAAAGGCCGCTTCCGGCTGACTGCATTGCCCGGGAAAAGTAAAAAAGATCGTTCGATCATTGAGTTCTTTCAATATTAAAAGCTATGGGAGGAAATGACTATGCTGACCCCGCAGGATGTCCGCTCTGTACAATTTGAAAAAAACCTCCGCGGCTACCGTACAGAGGACGTAGACCGTTTTCTGGACAAGGTCGAGGAGCAGCTGCAGCAGAACGATGCGCAGGCAGAGCAGCTGCGCAAGCAGATCGCAGATCTGACTGCAGAGAACCAGAAACTCAAGGGCGAGCTGCAGAGCTTTGAGGCTGACGGCGATATGCTCAAGAGTGCGCTGATCAACGCCCAGCGCATGGGCGAAAACGTGATCCGCGAAGCAAACCAGAAGGCTGAGGAGATCATTCACCGCGCAAATCTGCGGGGCGACGATATCATCCGCGATGCCAACGAACTGCTGCAGAAGGCAAGCGACCGCGCAGATGAGATCGAGAACGAGGCAAACGAAAAGCGTATGGCTGAGGAGCGGGAGTACGAACGCGTCCGTCTGGAGGTCACCCGCTTCAAGTCGGATGTGCTTAATCTGTACCGCAGCCATGTAGAGTCCCTGAGCCGTCTGCCGGAGTTCCAGAAGGAGCCCAAGGAAGCTGCACAGGATACCGCAGCACAGGACGCAGCGCCTGCGCAGGACACTGCTGCAGAGCAGCCCGCCGCACAGCCCGATGCTGCCCCTGCCGCCGATGCCGCAGCAGCCCCGGCTGAGCAGCCTGCCGAAACGACCAAAACCACCGAACCTGCCGCCCCTGCCGATGACGACAAGGCGGCTGACAGCAGCGAGGATTTCTGGGCAAAGGACGAAAGCCAGCTCAAGCTGGACCCGCCTCCTGCTGATATGAAGCCGGACGAGCCGGACTATGATGCTTTTCAGGGCGTCAAGTTCAGCGAGTAAGGCATCCAACGCAAAAATAGAGGAGAGTGTAAACCATTGGCTAAGAACAAATCGCAGTACGACAGTACGTTGAATCTGCCTAAGACCCTGTTCGAGATGCGTGCCGGTCTGCCCAAAAAGGAACCGGTCATGCTCAAGGATTGGGACGACAACGACCTGTACAACCAGCTCATGAAGCACAACGAGGGCAAGCCCCAGTTCATTCTGCACGACGGTCCTCCGTATGCAAACGGCAACATCCACATGGGCACCGCCCTGAACAAGATCATTAAGGATATCATCATCCGCGAAAAGAACATGGAGGGCTATCAGGCTCCCTATGTACCCGGTTTTGATACCCACGGTCTGCCCATTGAGCTGAAGGCTCTGTCCTCGGTGGGCGATAAGAAAAAGGACATCTCCAAGCTGGAGCTGCGCCAGATCTGTGAAAAGTTTGCCACCGAGCACATTGACATCATGAGCGACCAGTTCAAGCGTCTGGGCGTTATCGGTGACTTCGAGCACCCCTACCTGACCCTGAAGCCTGAGTTTGAGGCACGTCAGATCGAGATCTTCGGCGAGATGGCAAAGAAGGGCTACATCTACAAGGGTCTGAAGCCCGTGTACTGGTGCCCGGACTGCCGCACCGCGCTGGCTGAAGCCGAGATCGAGTACGGCGAGGACGACTGCGATTCCATCTTTGTGCGTTTCCACGTCTCGCAGGATCCCAACGGTGTTCTGGCAAAGTACGGCATCCCCATGGATAAGACCTACTTCGTCATCTGGACCACCACCACTTGGACCCTGCCCGCCAACGAGGCTATCTGCCTGAACGGCCAGTTCGAGTACTCCTTTGTCAAGATCGGCGAGGAGTACCACATCATGGCGACCGATCTGGTCAAGAGCGTCATGGACGCCTGCCACATCGAGAACTACGAGATCGTGGGCGAGCCTGTTTCCGGCGCTGAGTTCGAGCTGATGCGCTACAACCACGTCTACCTGCCCAAGGAGGGCTGGGTCATTCTGGGCGACCACGTCACGCTGGAAAGCGGTTCCGGCTGCGTGCATACCGCAGGCGGTCACGGCGTGGATGACTTTAACGTCTGCCAGAAGTATCCGCAGGTGCCCATCACTGTGCCCGTGGACGACGGCGGTTACCTGACTGAGCTGGCAGGTAAGTACGCTGGTCAGCGCGTGTGGGCAGCCAACAAGACCATTCTGGCTGACCTGACTGCATCCGGCGCTGTGATGGGTCAGGTGCACATCAAGCACCAGTACCCCCACTGCTGGCGCTGCCACAACCCCATCATCTTCCGTGCTACCGAGCAGTGGTTCTGCTCCATTGCCAAGTTCCGCGAGGACGTGTACAAGGCCATTGATACCGTCACCTGGATGCCGGATTGGGGCCATGACCGCATGACCGGCATGGTGCGCGACCGCAACGACTGGTGCATCAGCCGTCAGCGTACCTGGGGCGTGCCCATCCCCGCCTTCTACTGCAAGAAGTGCGGCACCTACCACATCACCGATGCTACCATCAAGGCTGTCAGCGCCCTGTTCCGCAAGGAAGGCTCTGACGCATGGTATAAGTACGATGCCGAGCAGATCATCCCCGCAGGCGAAGTGTGCGAAAAGTGCGGCGCCTCCGAGTGGGAGAAGGACACCGACATCATGGACGTCTGGTTCGACTCCGGCTCCACCCACGCTGCCGTGCTGGACGAGCGCCCTGAGCTGCATTTCCCCGCCGATATGTATATGGAAGGCGGCGACCAGTTCCGCGGCTGGTTCCAGTCCAGCCTGCTGACCAGCGTTGCAAGCAAGGGCTGCGCCCCTTACAAGTCCGTTCTGTGCCACGGCTGGGTCGTGGACGAGCAGGGCAAGCAGATGCACAAGAGCGCCGGCAACGGCGTGGAGCCCAGCGAGATCATCAAGGACTACGGCGCAGACATCATCCGCCTGTGGGTGGCTTCTTCCGACTACACCGTCGATGTGCGTGCCGGCAAGAACATCTTCAAGCAGCTGAGCGAGGCTTACCGCAAGATCCGCAACACCGCCCGCTTCATTCTGGGCAATCTGGACGGCTTTGATCCCAACACCGATTGTGTGGCAGACGACCAGCTGCAGGATATCGACCGCTGGGCACTGGCTGCGCTGGACGACCTGATCGTCAACACCAGCGCAGGATATGCCGTGTACGACTTCAACAAGGTCTACCATGCCGTGTACAACTTCTGCGTGGTAGCCATGTCCAACTTCTATCTGGACGTCACCAAGGATCGCCTGTACTGCACCAATGGCACCGCCCGCAAGGCTGCCCAGACCACCATGTACAAGATCCTTGTTGCTCTGGACAAGATCATTGCCCCCATCCTGTGCTTCACCAGTCAGGAGATCTGGGACTTCATGCCCAAGACCGAGGGTATGAACAAGTATGTGGTGTTCGAGCAGATGCCCAAGGCTGGTCAGTATGCCGCCGATGATGCCTTCAAGGCAAAGTGGGCACAGCTGATCGCCGTGCGCGACGAGGTCAAGAAGGTGCTGGAGCAGGCCCGTGCTGAAAAGCTGATCGGCGCTTCTCTGGAAGCTTCCGTTACCCTGTACTGCAGCGATGCCGTCTATGACCTGCTGAACAGCATCCCCATGGACGAGCTGGCTGACCTGATGATCGTCTCCCATGTGGAGCTGGTCAAGGGCGAGGG
>CAVKCU010000036.1:0-10485 GCA_963654645.1 Clostridiales bacterium
ATATGCGGCCGTAGCTCATCTGGTAGAGCGCCACCTTGCCAAGGTGGAGGTAGCGAGTTCGAGCCTCGTCGGCCGCTCCATTTTTGTGGAAGTTTAGCTCAGCTGGGAGAGCATCTGCCTTACAAGCAGAGGGTCAGCGGTTCGAGCCCGTTAACTTCCACCATATGGCCCGGTAGCTCAGTTGGTTAGAGCACCAGCCTGTCACGCTGGGGGTCGTCGGTTCGAGCCCGATCCGGGTCGTCTTTCCCTGTGGTGCAAGGGTAAATGCACCAATATGCGGCCGTAGCTCATCTGGTAGAGCGCCACCTTGCCAAGGTGGAGGTAGCGAGTTCGAGCCTCGTCGGCCGCTCCAATACGAAGCCATCGTTGATGCAGAAATGCAAAAGCGATGGCTTTTTGTTTTGTGTGGCAATGGTCGGGAATGTCCGCAGCGCCGCGCTTTCGCAGAAAGCGGCGCTGCAACTGCCGTTGTCCATCACAACCCCACTTGTGAAAAAGGAGTAGCGGAACGCCCGCAGGCGTTCCGCTACTCCGAAATTTTAAATACTATTTCCGCTGAACATGGCTAGAGCGCAGCGGAGGCCATTCCAAATCGTCCCGCTTGCCATAGCAAAGAGCCGCCGTACAACGCGATGCACGGCGGCTCTTCTTACAATATAAATATGGCGGCACCGCCGCACGGCACATTACATCACCATGGTGATGATCAGCGCACACAGCGGCAGGGTGACGATGCTGAGCAGGGTGGTCAGCACCACACTGCCGGCGGCAAAGTGCTCGTCGTGACCGAACTGCACCGCAAATACTGAGGTGATGGCGGCAGCCGGGCAGCATTCCAGCAGCGTGACCACCTGTGCGGCAGTACCGTGAAAGCCCAGCACTCCGAACAGCGCCAGCGTAGCCGCCGGGATCAGCAGCATACGAACAGAGGCAAGCTTCCAGATGTGCTTGTCGGTCACGATGCTGCGTACGTCACCGGCGGCGATCAGCATACCGGTGATGAGCATGGACAGCGGGGTGTTCACCCCAGCCAGCAGCTCCAGCGGCTGGGTGATCAGGGTGGGCAGCGGGATCTGCAGCAGATAGATGCCCAGACCTACCACAATAGCGTACAGCACCGGGGTGCGCACCAGACTGCGTGCGACCTCCTTTACGCTGGAACCGCCGCTGACAAGACCGTAGCCCAGCGTCCACAGCAGAATGTTGAACACGGTAACGTAGGCGCTGGCATACAAAAGACCCTCCGAGCCGAAGAGTGCCGAAATAAGCGGGAAGCCCATGTATGCTGCGTTGGAAAAAATGCAGGCAAACCGGAAAATGGGCGTCCGGCTGCCGGTCTTGCGTGCCGTGAGCAGCAGGGTGATCACGGTGCCCAGCAGTACAGACAGGACGCTCATGCCAAAAGCCGCCAGCAGATTGCGCAGGATCTGTGCGCTGAAATCCATGCGGTAAGAGTTTACCACCATAGCCGGTACGATGATGTACACCAGCAGATTGGAAAGCGCCTGCTTGTTTTCCGGCTTGAGCACGCCGGTCTTGACCGCCACCATGCCTGTGCCGATCAGCAGGAATAAGACCGCAACCTGCTGCGCAGTGATGAGAGCCAATTCCATAAAATTCTCCTCCTCTAAGGCTACAACGCGTATACCACGAAAGATACAACACAGGTATAACACAAAACCCTGCGGATGGCAAGGCTGAACGCAGGGTTTTGTAAGATTTTGCAGTTACAGCTTACAAAATGACATTTTTGATCAGCAGGGAAATGCTGCCGTCATCGGCGTGCAGGAACTCTACCTCCGATTCAGCGTTCAATAGCTCCGTGGGGATCTTTACCTCAATACCGTTGGCGGTGCGCAGGCTGCGGCTCTCCATCCGGCGGATGCGGGCAGGGGTCACGGTCACAGGCTGGGCGGCGCTGTCAAGGACATCGCTCTTTTCCACATAGTCGTCAAAGGGCACGGCGGCGAGAGGATACTCCTCTTCCAACTGCTGGCGCACCTGCTGGATGGACACCTGATTGTCGTTGTCGGCGGCCTGATTGGCAATCATCATGGCTACCTGTGCCTCTACATGGGGCGTCTCAGCGTAGTTTTCCTGCACAGCCTGCACAGCGGCTTCCTGAATGGCCTGCAGCTTTTTCTTTTCCGGTTGGGCGGTGGTATACTGGAACACCACGGTGGAAAGGTAAAACTCCTTGTGACCGTCAATATCGTATTTCTTTTCCAGCAGGCGCATGGAGTAATCGGTCAGGTCTACCAGTGCGCCTTCTTCCACCTTGCCGCTCTGGGTGGGCAGGCAGGCGCGCTGCTGGATGATGGAGTTCACCGGGGCACCCTCCACGGTCTCTGTGTAGTGGGTGTAGCCGTTTTTGTAGTTCAGCTTCAGAATGCCCAGCCACGGCGCACCGTCCCGGGTAAAATCCACCACGGCAAGGTCTGCCCCGGGAATGGTGGTGTGGGCGTGCATATAGTCGAACAGCACCCCGGCAATGCGGCAGGAAAGATCCACAAAGTCCTGATTATGCTCCAGCTCGTTTTTAAAGGCAGAGTCCGGCAGCGGGCGACACTGGCGGATCTCGTCGCTGGCTAGCAGTTTTTCAATGTGGTTCTGCAGGTAGGCATTCTTCTCGGCGGTCAGTTCCATGGGTCCGCCGCTGAGCACCGGCGCATCCATGGTGGTATCCAGAACGTGCAGAATGGCCTGATGAATGATGATCTCCATTGTTGCTCCTCATTTCGTGACGTAGTGTTTGCGCCCAGTATAGCACAACCGCCGGAAAAAGGCGAGAGCCGCCCGGGGATTTTGCGGATTCAACAATTTACAAATCCCGCCAAAAGGGCTATACTTATAATATCTGTGCAAAGGAGGTGGAACTGGTGGACGAGCAGCAGCTGGAACAGATCGAAGGCGTTGTGGAAGATATCATCTATGAGAACGAGGATACCGGCTATACGGTGTTCGAGATTTCCGGCGGCGGGGTGCTTACGGTAGTCTGCGGCATCGTAGGCGAGCTGCACGCAGGGGAAAGCGTCGTTTGCCGCGGTCGGTACGAAAACCATGCTACCTATGGTCGTCAGTTCCACGCGCAGGAATGCGAGACCGATATGCCCAAGGATCTGGAGGCGGTATATGCCTTTCTGGCCAGCCGCTCTCTGCCGTATATCGGCGCAAAAACTGCAGATAAGATCATTGATATGTTCGGTGCCGAGGCGCTGGAGGTCATCGCCAACGACCCTGCCCGTCTGACCAAGATCCCCGGCATCTCGCCGGATAAAGCCGACCGCATCCAGCAGGAGTTCAAGCGGATGTTCGGCATGCGGGAGCTCATCGCCTATCTGGCGCAGTTCGAGATCAGCCCCCGCAAGGCTATGGAGGTGTTCAAAGCCTTTGGCGTGGGGGCGATGCAGGCCATTGCGTCAAACCCCTATCTGCTGTGCGGGGAGCCGCTGCAGCTGGACTTCCGCCACGCGGACAGCATCGCCCAGTATTACCACATGGAAGGGGACTGCGCCCAGCGGCTGGAAGCTGCCCTGCTGCGCACTTTGCGCCACAACGCGGGCAACGGTCACACCTGTCTGCCCCGGGCGCAGCTGCTGGCGACCGCCTCTAACTTTATCCACCAGCCGCCGGAAAAGCTGGCGCGGGCGCTGGATCACTGCATCGAGACCGAAGAGCTGTGCGTAAAAATGTTCGATGCAGTGCCCTATATCTATCTGCCGGATCTGCTGGCGGCGGAGCAGGACATTGCCGACCGGCTGGACCTACTGGCAAAACGCGGCAAGAACACCGCCCGGGATCTGGATAAAAACATCCAGATCTTAGAGCTGACGCAGGGCTTTGCCTACGCCCCCCTGCAAAGGGAGGCCATCCGCAAGGCCATGACCGAGAACTGCCTTGTGCTCACCGGCGGCCCCGGCACCGGTAAAACGACCACCGTCAACGCCATTTTGCAGCTGCTGGAAAATCAGGCCGAGCGGGTAGCCCTGTGCGCGCCCACCGGACGCGCTGCCAAGCGGCTCAGCGAGCTGACCGGCCGCAAGGCCAGCACCATCCACCGCCTGCTGGAGGTGGACTATACCGGCGGCGTGGTCAGCTTTATCCATAATGACAAAAACCTGCTCAAGTGCGATGTGGTCATTCTGGACGAGATGAGCATGGTGGACGTCAAGCTGTTTCAGGCGCTCATTGCGGCGCTGCGCTACACCTGCCGTATTATTATGGTAGGCGATGCCGACCAGCTGCCCAGCGTGGGCGCGGGCAACATCCTCAGCGAGGTCATTCGCTCCGGCTGCGTGCCAACCGTCTGCCTGAACGAGATCTTCCGGCAGGCAAAGCGCAGCCTCATCGTGGAAAACGCCCACCATATCATTTCCGGCGAGCCGCTGCAAAAGGGCAGCAAGACCGATGACTTCTTCTTTTTGGAGTCCGACGGTGAGGCCGCGCAGCGGCTGGTGTGCGACCTTGTCACTACCCGGCTGCCCCGGAGCTACGGCTTTGACCCCATCCGGGATATTCAGGTGCTGTGCCCCACAAAGCTTGGCCCCACCGGCACGCAGGCGCTGAACGTGGAGCTGCAAAATCTGCTCAACCCGCCCCAGAAGGGCAAGCCCCAGCTGCAAAGCGCCGCCCGGGTGTTCCGGGTAGGGGACAAGGTGATGCAGGTGCGCAACAACTACGAGATCGTCTGGAACCGCATCGGCGGCGAGCAGGGTGTAGGCGCCTACAACGGCGATATCGGCATTGTGGAAAGCATCAATGTGCGGGAGCGCTCCATGGTGGTGCGCATGGACGACCGGCGCCTGCTCTACCCGGCGGAAAACCTGAACGAGCTGGAGATCGCCTACGCCATTACGGTGCACAAAAGTCAGGGCAGCGAGTTCCCGGCGGTGATCCTGCCGGCGGCGCAGGTGCCGCCAAGGCTGTGCTACCGCAACCTGTTCTACACCGGTGTCACCCGCGCCCGCAAATTGTGCGTTGTGGCGGGCCGCAGGGACGTGGTGAACAGCATGATGAGCAACATCCGGCAGAACCTGCGCTACAGCGGCCTGTGCGCCCTGCTGCAGGCGGGACAGCCGCCGGAGCAGCTCAGCACAGAAGGGGAGAGCCCCTGATAAAATCGTGCAGAAGTGCGGCAAAGCTTTTGTATACTTTTTGCCGCAACTATGTTATACTAAAGCAGTCTTTGTTTTTTGCCCGCAGCTGCGGGCGTTACATACATGATAGAGGAACGCAGAGAAAGGATTCAGGCAATTATGGCACAAAATGATATCGGCATCGACCTTGGTACTACGACCATCATCATCGCGCAGGAGGGCAAGGGTGTAGTGCTCAACCAGCCCAGCGTTGTGGCAATGGATACCCGCAAGAACACCGTGCTGGAAGCCGGCGACAAGGCGCTGGCTATGGTTGGACGCACGCCCAACTACATCTCCGCCATCTTCCCGCTGAAGGATGGCGTCATCAGCGACCACACCATGACCCGGGAACTGATCTGCCGCTTTGTCAAGCAGGTGTACAGCTCCCACATGGTCAAGCCCCGGGTGGCAGTGTGCGTGCCCGCCGCTATTACCGGCATTGAGAGCGACGCCGTGGTGGAGGCTGTGGTGGCAGCCGGTGCCCGTCAGGTGTACCTGATCGACGAGCCCATTGCCGCAGCTCTTGGCTCCGGCATCGACATCACCCAGCCGGACGGTCGGATGATCATTGATATCGGCGGCGGCACCACGGATATCGCCGTGCTGAGCCTTGGCGGCAAGGTCAAGGCCACCAGTGTGCGTGTGGCTGGCAACCACTATGACGAAGAGATCCTCAAGCATGTGCGCAACAAATACAGCATTGCCATTGGTCAGCGCACCGCCGAGGAGCTGAAAAAGCACGTTGCCTGCTGCCCCCAGAAGACCGATTTCCACGAGAGCATGGAGATCAAGGGTCGCAGCCTGCTCACCGGTCTGCCGGTGCGCGTGACCGTTTCTACCGATGACCTGTACGAGCCGGTGATGATGCTCAGCGAGCAGATCGGCACCGCAGCCCATCAGGTGCTGGAAAAGACCCCGCCGGAGCTGGCGGGCGATATCTACCGCAACGGAGTCATGCTGACCGGCGGCGGCGCACAGCTGCACGGTCTGACTGAATACCTGAGCCAGGAACTGAAGGTGGAGGTCACCGTCTCGCCGGACCCCGTAAACTGCGTTGCACTGGGCACGGCACAGAGCCTTTCCATCGGTGATAAGCTGGAAACCGGCTTTACGGACGCAACTCCGCGCATCGGTCGACGCTAAGTCAGGTTTGATTTGTCCATGCCATATCACAAAGCGGCAAAAAGAAAAATTGTTAATTTTTGTTGAAATAGATGGCAAAATACGGTATACTATACCCAAATTGATTTTCTGCTAACGATGTTGTATCGCTTGCAGTATCCAACAAACAGGAGGAAAAACCATGGACTTAGGTTTCGATGTGGTCGTTACCATTACTGGTATCGTGCTGGTGTTCCTGATCCTCGTGCTGCTGATGGCTATCATCACACTGGAGGGCAAGATCTTCGACTCGATGAACGACAAGAAGAAGGCTGCCAAGACCGCTGCGCAGGCACCTGCCGCAAAGCCCGCTGCCGCTCCGGTACAGCAGGCGGCTCCCGCTCCTCAGGTAGAGGAAGGCATCCCCGGTGATGTGGTAGCCGCCATTATGGCTGCTATCCATGCAATGGGCAACGGTAAGTACACCCTCAAGGCAGTGCGCCGCGGTAAAAATGGCTGGGGCAAGGCCGGCGTGAACGACACCACGGCCCCGTTTTAACACAGGAGGAAGAGCATGACACAGTTTATTGATACTCTGGTCGGTATTTTCCAAAGTTCCGGCTTTGCACAGTTTGGTCAGCCCGGCGGCTGGCTGTACGCCGTGATGATCTGCGTGGGCTGCTTTTTGCTGTACCTCGCCATCGTCAAGGAGTTCGAACCCCTGATCCTGCTGCCCATGGCCTTTGGCATGATCCTTGCCAACCTGCCCGGCAGCGGCATCATCCACATGCAGTACTTCGTCGGTGACGGTCTGGAGCACCCCATGTGGGTCGAGATCCTGAACAACGGCGGTCTGGCCGATATGCTCTACACGGGCGTCAAGCTGGGCATTTACCCGCCGCTGATCTTCCTCGGCATCGGCACCATGACCGACTTTGCACCCCTGATCTCCAACCCCAAGAGCCTGCTGCTGGGCGCTGCTGCACAGTTCGGTATCTTCGGTACTTACATGGGCGCCCGTCTGCTGGCCGCTACCGGTCTGGTGGACTTCACCCAGAAGCAGTCCGCTGCCATCTCCATCATCGGCGGTGCCGACGGCCCCACCGCTATCTTCGTTACCTCCCGTCTGGCACCTGAGCTGCTGGGCAGTATCGCTGTGGCAGCGTACAGCTACATGGCACTGGTGCCCGTCATTCAGCCGCCCATCATGAAGGCGCTGACCACCTCCAAGGAGCGCTCTGTTGTCATGAAGCAGCTGCGCACCGTTTCTAAGACCGAGAGGATCATCTTCCCCATCATGGTCGCCATCATCGTTTCCCTCATCGTGCCTGATGCCGCTGTTCTGGTCGGTATGCTGATGCTGGGCAACCTGATGAAGGAGTGCGGCGTTGTGGATCGTATCCAGAAGACCGCCGGTAACGAGCTGATGAACATCATCACCATCTTCCTGGCTCTGTCTGTTGGCTGCACCACCAGTGCAAACACCTTCCTGAACACCCGCACCCTGTTCATCATCGTGCTGGGCCTGATCGCCTTCTCCTTCGGCACCGCAGCCGGTGTGCTGTGCGGCAAGGTCATGTACAAGTTGACCGGCGGTCAGGTGAACCCCCTGATCGGTTCTGCCGGCGTTTCTGCCGTGCCTATGGCTGCTCGCGTTTCCCAGAAGGTCGGTCAGAGCGAGAACCCCTCCAACTTCCTGCTGATGCACGCCATGGGTCCCAACGTGGCAGGCGTTATCGGTTCTGCCGTTGCTGCTGGTATCCTGATCAACATCTTCGGCTAAGCAAAACCTGAAGCACTATACTAAAGAGCCACTGCACAAGGCTGTGCGGTGGCTCTTTTTCATCCCTCTCGTGAGAATATGCTCGTCGCGGTCCGTAGACCGCAACAAACACAAAAAATAGTATTCTGTCAACTGTTTTCCTGTTTGTGTTTGGCTTCTGCTTGTGCTATCATAAAGAAAACAGGGTGCAATACACTCCAAAAACAGGAGGGAGCTGTTATGGAAAAGATCAAGCTCGAAATTGCAGGCGTTCCGGCTGTCCTGTACGGCAAGCGCAGCCGCAGGGTCTATCTCTACGTCCACGGCAAAAACGGCAGCGCAGCCGAGGCAGCCCGCTTTGCCCGCACAGTCTGCCCGGCAGGCTGGCAGGTGCTGGCTGTCGATCTGCCGGAGCACGGAACCCGGAAAGACAGTCCGGAAAAGCTGGTGCCGTGGGTGGTCACCCGGGAACTGCAGGCGGTCTACGCCCGGATGCAGCCGGTGTGGAAGCATATCCGGGTGTATGGGGTCAGTATCGGGGCATGGTTCGCTATGCAGGCGTTGCAGACGCAGCAGCCGGAAAAGGCGCTGCTTGTCTCCCCGATCGTGGATATGGAAAAGCTCATCCTTGACCTGATGCAGCAGGCAGGTGTAACGGAGGAGCAGCTGCGCGCGGCAGGGGAGATTTCCACTGCCATGGGCGAGACCCTCTCGTGGTCGTACCTGTGCTGGGTGCGGGAGCACCCGCTGCACTGGAAGGTGCCCACGCAGGTGCTTTATGCCGATGCAGACCCCCTTACCGGACATACGGCAATGGAGCAGTTCCGGCAGCAGACCGGGGCGCACCTGACCATTCTGGAAGGCGGGGAACACTGGTTCCACACCAAGACCCAGCTTGCTGCCCTGCAAAGCTGGGAAAGCTATCATCTATAATAAGCAGCTTCTCTCTTCCCCAATCCGTGAAAACGTAAGCCCGAAAAATCCGCAGATTTTCCGGGCTTACATATAAAATACGCTTCCACAACAAAACGCCGCTGACGGCTTTGTGCATCGTCAGCGGCGTTTTGTTTATTGAAAACAGGATTGTGAATGGCAGGATCAGGATCAGACCTTTGCTTCGCTGTTGTGCTCAGCCTTCTTATATGCGGAGAAGGAGTGGAACACGATGTTCAGACCCAGCACGATCAGCAGCACGGCAAGGATCAGCTGCAGGCCGTTTGCGATGAACACAGCGCCCCAGGTGGTCTCACCGGCAGGGATGGTAACAGAAGCGGCGGTGCTGATGGCCTTGACCATAGCGATCAGGCGCTGCACCAGTGCGGTAAAGGTGACGCACAGCATGATGATCAGCGGGGGGAACAGCATCTTGTTGCTGCGGCCGGTCACCTTCAGGAACACGCACAGGGTAGCCAGCACCAGTGCGCTCAGCAGCTGGTTGGCAGAACCGAACAGCGGCCAGATGTTGGCATAGCCGATCTTGGTCAGGATAAAGCCGAACACCAGCGTGATGAAGGTGGAGAAGTACACATTGCAGAACAGCTTGCGCCAGCCCTCAGCGTGCTCCATGTCGTCCACGCTGAACAGCTCCTGGAAGCTCATGCGGCCAATGCGGGCCACGGCATCCAGACTGGTCAGAGCCAGTGCGGAAACGCACATGGTCATGAACACGGTAGCAGCGTATGCGGGCACGCCGAACATCTCAAAGAAACCGGCAACGCCGCGGCTGAAGATCTGGAACGGGGTGCCGGCGGCAGGGGTGCCGTCGGCAGCTGCGGCAGCACCGGCAACGCACAGAGCCAGAACAGCCAGCAGGCTTTCAAGGATCATGGCACCGTAGCCGACCTTCAGCATATCCTTCTCGTTCTCAACGGTCTTGGAGGAAGTACCGGAGGAAACAAGGCTGTGGAAGCCGGAAACTGCACCGCAGGCCACGGTGACGAACAGGATGGGGAACATGGTGCCCAGCTTTTCGTTGGTAAAGCCGGTGAACACAGGCAGGTTCATGGTGGGGTGTGCTACCAGCAGACCGACCACGGCGCCCACGATCATGGCCACAAACATAAAGGTGGTCATGTGGTCACGGGGCTGCTTGAGCAGCCACATGGGCAGCACAGCGGCAAAGAAGATGTACACAAAGGTGATGTAGCTCCAAGCGGCTTTGCCCAGGATCAGGGGCAGGTTTGCACCGATAACAAAGGACAGCACGATGAACACGATGCTGATAACGCTTTCCTTCCAGCCGGAGAAGTTGAACTTCTTCTGCAGCAGGCCAAAGACAACAGCGAACACCATGAACATGATGGAAACCATACCGGCAGCGCCGTTGGTCTTGGCGGCATCCACCAGCGCACCGTCTGCACCAAAGGCGTTGAAGGTGCCGGCGACCATGTCCGCAAAGGCAGCGATGACGATGCCGCAGAACAGCCAGCAGAACAGCAGGAACAGTTTGCGACCGGTCTTGCCGATGTACTTTTCGATCAGCAT
>CAVKCU010000037.1:0-10349 GCA_963654645.1 Clostridiales bacterium
AGCGCGTGGGCATTGCCCGCGCCCTCATCATGAACCCCAAGCTCATCATCGCCGACGAGTGCATCTCGGCACTGGATGTGTCCATTCAGGCGCAGGTTGTCAACCTGATGAAGGATATCCAGCAGGAGACCGGCACGGCGTATCTGTTTATCGCCCACGACCTGTCCATGGTCAAGTACATCTCCGACCGCATCGGCGTGCTGCATCTGGGGCATCTGCTGGAGACCGGCACCACCGAGGAGATCTTCGAGCACCCCATCCACCCCTACACCCGGAGCCTGCTGTCGGCGATTCCGCTGCCGAACCCGGTGGTCGAAAAGCGCCGCGTGGCTGAGACCTATGACTATGCCACCTCCGGCATTGACTATTCCAAGGGCACCAGCCACCATGTGGAGGGCAGTCACTACGTCAAGTGCACGGACGAGGAGTTTGCCAACTGGTGCAAATAAAGCCTGACAGGCAGCAGAAGGCTGCCTGATCTCCCGGCAAAAAGGAACACCCCCGGCAGCGGTTGCAGCTGCCGGGGGTGTTCTGCTATAAGCGCAAGGCTCAGGTCTTGTTATGCATCCTTATTTTTATCCAGCGCATCGAACTGCTGCAGGATCTGGGGGTCCTTCAGTTTGATGACCTTGCCGGAGAGGTAGTGCAGGGTGTTTTCCTCCGGCACATCCAGAAAGCTGATGCGCACGGCGCATAGCGCCTGTGTTTTGGTGCCGGTGCGCTCGTTCATCTTGCGGTTGCCGTATTTGATATCGCCCAGCACCGGCTTGCCCAGATAGGCCAGATGGGCGCGGATCTGATGGGTGCGCCCGGTGACAAGGCCGATCTTGCACAGGGCAAAGGGACCTGCGGTGCGCAGCACGTCCACGTCCGTGATGATCTGCTTGCGGCGCTCGTCCTGCGATTGATGGGCGTGGATGCTGACCTTGTTGTTCTTCTCGTCGTGCTCCCACCACGCGGTGAACCGCCCGGACTGGGGAATGCCCACCGTGATGGTGTAGTACTCCTTCTTCAGCAGGTCGGTGCGGATGATCTCGTTCATGTCCCGCAGGGCGGCGTAGTTCTTGGCGGCGATCACCAGCCCCTCGGTGCCGCGGTCCAGCCGGTTGCAGATGCCGGGCTTAAAGCGGTTCTCGCCGTGGGGGTCGTATTCGCCCTTCTGGGTCAGGTACTGGGTAAAGGCGTCCACCAGATTGGCATCGCCGGTGCGGTCGCTGTGGCACAGCAGATGGGTGGGCTTGTACAGCACCGCAAGGTTCTCGTCTTCGTAGATGACGGTCACCTTGGGCTGATTGGGCTGCTTTTTGGGAGCAGCCTTCTGCACCGGCTTTGCGCCCTCGGGCGGGAAAAACTCGTCGTTGATGTACAGCTCGATCAGATCCCCCGCCTGCAAACGGTACTCCGGCGCAGCCTTTTTGCCGTTTACCTTCACCCGCTTGTTGCGAAAGCTCTTGTACAGCAGGCTGGTGGGAAAGTCGCGGGTCACGCTCTGCACAAAGCGCGAAAGACGCACGCCGTCATCGTTGGCGGTGGCAGTAAATTGTTTCATAAAGCTATCCTCATCGTTTTTGTCAGAATCATGCTTTTATAGTAATACAGGCGGGGCGGGAAGTCAACGCGCATTCCGGTGCAAAATCCGGGTTATTTTTGCAGAACGCTTGTGTTTGTGCCGCAAAATGGGTACTATAAGGAAAGAACATACAAAAAGGAGTACCGCCATGGCAGAGAATAAACGGCACAAGGGACATCGCCAGCGGATGCGGGAGCGGGTGCAGAGCTACGGGCTGGACAGCTTGGCAGAGCACGAGGCACTGGAATATGTACTTTACCTGACCAACGCCCAAAAGGACACCAACGGCATCGCCCACGACCTGATCGACCGGTTCGGGGATTTTGCGGCGGTGCTGGAGGCCAGCGAGGAGGAACTGTGCACTGTGGAGGGGGTAGGCCCCTCTACCGCCCGGATGCTGCATCTGCTGCCCCAGATCAGCCGGTACTACGGGCGCAGCCGCACCAGCACCACCCGCTGCATCAAGACCACCGAGCAGATGGGCAGCTACCTGATGGCAAAGTTTGCATGGTCGGACTACGAGCGCGCCATGCTGGTCAGCCTGGACAGCCGCAAGCGGGTGCGCGCCGCCGTCTGGCTGCGGGAGGGCAGTTCCGACCGGGTCAGTCTGGATATCAAAGACGTGGTGGCAGCCGCCATCAAGGGCGGCACAGATGCCGTGGTGCTCTGCCACAACCACCCCAACGGGGTGGCGCTGCCCTCGCTGGAGGACATGGAAGCCACCGGCAGCATTGCCCGGGCGCTGGGGCTGGTGAATGTGCACCTGCTGGATCACTTTATCCTGACCGACACCGAATATTTTTCCATGCGGGACGCCAACCGCCTGCCTATCTACGACTTCAAGACCGGTACGCTGTTCTGGCCGTAAAACAAAAAACTGTTTACATTATAAAATATGCGTGCTATAATACAACTTGAAGCAACAACGGTTTGTGGTTATATGTGCGGAAGGGAGAAAAACGATGGCAGAGGACAAATTTGAGCTGGTGTCGAACTATGCCCCCACCGGTGACCAGCCTCAGGCGATCGCGCAGCTGGTGGAGGGGGTGCAGCGGGGCGACCGCTGCCAGACCCTGCTGGGCGTGACCGGCAGCGGCAAGACCTTTACCATGGCTAATGTCATTGCCCAGTGCAACCGCCCCACGCTGGTGCTGGCGCACAACAAAACGCTGGCGGCGCAGCTGTGCACCGAGTTCCGCTCGTTTTTCCCCAACAACGCGGTGGAGTACTTCGTCAGCTACTACGACTACTACCAGCCGGAGGCCTACATCCCCAGCACCGATACCTATATTGAAAAGGACAGCGCCATCAACGACGAGATCGACCGCCTGCGCCACTCGGCTACGGCGGCGCTTTCCGAGCGGCGGGACGTCATCATTGTGGCATCGGTGTCCTGTATCTACTCGCTGGGCGACCCTATCGATTACCGCAGCATGGTCATCAGCCTGCGCCCCGGGATGCAGATGGAGCGGGACGAGCTGTGCAAAAAGCTGGTCACCCTGCAATACGAGCGCAACGATGTGAATTTTGTGCGCAATAAGTTCCGGGTGCACGGCGATACGGTGGATATCTATCTGGCGTATATGAGCGAGCTTGCCATCCGGGTGGAGTTCTTCGGGGATGAGATCGACCGCATTACCGAGTTCAACCCCCTGACCGGTTCCAAGCAGAATGTGGTCAAGCATGTTGCCATCTTCCCAGCCAGCCACTATATCGTCAGCGCTGAAAAAAAGGCTGCTGCGCTGGAAAAGATCCGCGCCGAGTGCGATGCGCAGGTCAAGCAGTTCACCGCCGAGGGCAAGCTCATTGAAGCGCAGCGCATTGCCCAGCGCACCAACTACGATATCGAGATGCTGAACGAGGTGGGCATCTGCAAGGGCATCGAGAACTACTCGGCGGTGCTGTCCGGACGTGCGCCGGGCAGTATGCCTACCACCCTGCTGGATTATTTCCCGGAGGATTTTCTGCTCTTCGTGGACGAGAGCCATGTTACCCTGCCGCAGGTGCGTGCCATGTACGGCGGCGACTACGCCCGCAAGAAAACGCTGGTGGAGTATGGCTTCCGTCTGCCGTCCGCCTTCGACAACCGCCCCCTGAAATTTGAGGAGGTGGAGTCCAAACTCAACCAGATGATCTTTGTCTCTGCAACTCCCGGCGAATACGAGCGCCGGAACAGCTCGCAGGTGGCGCAGCAGGTCATCCGCCCCACAGGTCTTTTGGACCCGGTCATCTCGGTGCGCCCGGTGGAAGGGCAGGTGGTGGATCTGCTGGGCGAGATCAACGCCCGCATCCAGCGGCAGGAGCGGGTGCTGGTGACCACCCTGACCAAAAAAATGGCAGAGGATCTTACCGATTACCTTACCGAGCAGGGAATCAAGGTCAAGTATATGCACCACGAGGTGGATACCTTTGAGCGGATGGAGATCATCAAGGATCTGCGCATGGGCAGCATCGACGTGGTGGTGGGCATCAACCTGCTGCGCGAGGGGCTGGATCTGCCGGAGGTGAGCCTTGTGGCTATTCTGGATGCCGACAAGGAGGGCTTTCTGCGCAGCGAGACCAGCCTGATCCAGACCATCGGACGCGCCGCCCGCAACGCGGAGGGCATGGTCATCATGTATGCCGATGTGGTGACCGACAGCATGGAGCGCGCCATCACCGAGACCGAGCGCCGCCGCGCTATCCAGATGGCCTATAATGAGGAGCACGGCATCGTGCCCAAGACCATCGTCAAGGCCATTGCGGACAGCATCGAGATCAGCGATAAGGCCGAAAACGCCAAGCGCAACACCCGCCGCATGGGCAAGATGGAGCGGGAGGCTGCCATCGAGCGCCTGACCCGGGAGATGAAGGAGGCCGCAAAGCTGCTGGAATTTGAGCACGCGGCCTTCCTGCGGGATCAGATCGACCGCCTGCGCCGGGGCGAGAACCCCACCGTGGACTCCGCCGCCGAGACCGAGCGCAGGCAGAACCATGCACAGACACAACGAAAAGGGAGAAAATACCTTGGCAAACGATAAGATCATCATCAAGGGTGCCCGCGAGCACAACCTGAAAAATATCAACCTGACCCTCCCGCGGGAAAAGCTGATCGTCATGACCGGCCTTTCCGGCTCGGGCAAGTCCAGTCTGGCTTTCGACACCATCTACGCCGACGGTCAGCGCCGCTATGTGGAGAGCCTTTCCAGCTATGCCCGGATGTTTCTGGGGCGGATGGATAAGCCGGACGTGGACGAGATCACCGGCCTTTCGCCGGCTATCTCCATCGACCAAAAGACCACCAGCCACAACCCCCGCTCCACCGTGGGCACCGTGACTGAAATTTACGATTATCTGCGCCTGCTGTACGCCCGCATCGGCGTGCCGCACTGCCCAGTTTGCGGGCGGGTCATCAGCCAGCAGACCGTGGACGAGATGGTAGACGCCGTTCTCAAGCTGGAGGAGGGCACCAAGTTCCAGATCTTAGCTCCGGTGGTGCGCCAGCGCAAGGGCACCCAGCAGAAGGAGCTGGACGCCGCCCGCCGCGCCGGCTATGCCCGCGTAAAAATCGACGGTAATCTGTATGATCTGGACGAGGAGATCAGTCTGGAAAAGAACATCAAGCATACGGTGGAGATCGTGGTGGACCGCCTTGCCCTGCGCAAGGGCATCCGCAGCCGTCTGGCGGATTCGCTGGAAACGGCGCTGGCGCTCACCGGCGGCGTGGCTGAGGTGGACGTCATTGGCGGCGAGTGCATGACCTTCAGCCAGAACTTTGCCTGCCCGGAGCACGGCATTTCCATCAGCGACCTGTCGCCCCGGCTGTTCTCCTTCAATAACCCGCTGGGTGCCTGCGAAAAATGCACCGGTCTTGGCACCTTTATGCGGGTGGACGAGGACCGCATTCTGCCCAACCGCAGCCTTTCCATCCGGGAGGGCGCCATCAAGGCCAGCGGCTGGTACTATGCCGAAGGCTCAGTGAGCGAGATGTATTATCTTGGCCTTGGTAAAAAATACGGCTTTACGCTGGATACGCCCATCAAGGAGATGAGCACCGAGGCGGTGAACGCCCTGCTCTACGGCACCAACGGCGAAAAGATCGAGATGCACCGCACCAACGAGTTCGGCAGCGGCGTCTACTACAACACCTTTGAGGGCATCGTGGAAAATCTGGAGCGCCGCTTCCGCGAGACGAACAGCGAGTGGATGAAGGAAGAGATCGGCAGCTTTATGTCCGGCGTGGAGTGCCCGGACTGCCACGGTCAACGCCTGAAGCCTGTGGTGCTTGCCGTGACCATCGGGGATAAGAACATCAGCCAGTTCTGCGAGATGTCCATCCGGGACGAGCTGGAATTTATCAGGCAAAACGAGCCGAACCTCACCGAAAAGCAGCAGCAGATCGGCGGTCAGATCATGAAGGAGATCAAAAACCGCCTGCAGTTTTTGCAGAGCGTGGGTCTGGATTACCTTACACTGGCCCGGGCGGCGGGCACGCTGTCCGGCGGCGAGAGCCAGCGCATCCGCCTGACCACCCAGATCGGCAGTGCTCTGTCCGGCGTGCTCTATGTGCTGGACGAGCCCTCCATCGGTCTGCATCAGCGGGACAACGATAAGCTCATTGCCACCCTGAAAAACCTGCGGGATCTGGGCAACACGGTCATCGTGGTCGAGCACGACGAGGACACCATGCGCAGCGCGGACTATATCGTGGACGTAGGCCCAGGTGCCGGTGTGCACGGCGGCGAGATCGTAGCCGCAGGCAGCGTAAAGGATATCTGCAAGGCCAAGCGCAGCATCACCGGTGACTACCTCTCCGGGCGCAAGCGCATTGCAGTGCCCCAGACCCGCCGCACCGGCAACGGTCACTGCCTGACCGTAAAGGGCGCGCGGGAAAACAACCTGCGCAATATCGATGTCAGCTTCCCGCTGGGGGAGTTCATCTGCGTCACCGGCATCTCCGGTTCGGGCAAGTCCAGCCTCATCAACGAGATCCTGTACAAAACGCTTGCCAGTGAGCTGAACGGTGCCCGCTCCCGCGCCGGCAAGTGCGATGGGGTAGAGGGACTGGAATTCGTGGATAAGGTCATCGGCATCGACCAGCAGCCCATCGGCCGCACCCCGCGCTCCAACCCTGCCACCTATACCGGCGTGTTCAACGATATCCGCACCGTATTCTCCCAGACGCAGGACGCTAAAATGCGGGGCTACGGTCCGGGGCGGTTCAGCTTCAACGTCAAGGGCGGTCGGTGCGAAGCCTGCGAGGGCAACGGCATTCTGCAGATCGAGATGCACTTTTTGCCGGACGTCTATGTGCCCTGCGAGGTGTGCAAGGGCGCGCGCTACAACCGCGAAACGCTGGAAGTAAAGTATAAGGAAAAGACCATTGCGGACGTGCTGAACATGACCGTGGAGGAAGCGGTGGTGTTCTTTGCCAACCAGCCCAAGATCGCCCGCAAGCTGCAGACCCTGCTGGACGTGGGCCTTGGCTATGTCACCCTGGGGCAGAGCGCCACCACCCTGTCCGGCGGCGAGGCGCAGCGCGTAAAGCTGGCTAACGAGCTTGCCCGCCGCGGCACCGGCAAAACGGTGTATATTCTGGACGAGCCCACCACCGGTCTGCACATTGCAGATGTGCACCGCCTGATCGAGGTGCTGCAAAAGCTGGTGGACGTGGGCAACACGGTCATCGTCATCGAGCACAATCTGGACTTGATCAAGTGCGCCGACCATATCATCGACCTTGGCCCGGAGGGCGGCAGCGCCGGCGGCGAGATCGTAGCCGAGGGCACCCCGGAGCAGGTGGCTGCCGTGCCCGGCAGCTTTACCGGTCAGTATCTGCGCCCGCTGCTGGAACGTGACCGCGCACAGCGCGCCGCAGAAGCGGAAAAACACTGACCAAAGCCAGCAAAAACGAAAAAGCGCGTATTCGTGCAAAAATCAGACTTTTCTCAGAAAAAACCAAAAATAATTGAAAAATCTGTTGACAAAATGGCCTTGCCTGAGTATAATATTTTTTGTCGCCACGCTTCGGTAGGGAAGCGGCGGTCGATATCCGGGTGTAGCGCAGTTTTGGTAGCGCGCTTGAATGGGGTTCAAGAGGCCGTGAGTTCGATTCTCGCCACTCGGACCAAACAAAAATAATCCGAACTTGTTTCCGATAGGAGATGGGTTCGGATTATTTGTTTTCTTCGGAAAATTCAATGCTGGTGTCCGTGGAAGATAAAATCCGAAATCATAGATTGACCGACATAAGCCACAACATGATTTTAGGAGGACACAAACATGAAATACGATGAAAGAGCCTGTAAATTCAACATGGACACCGGTTGCGTGGAACTGCTGCTCCGGGATGGGAGAAAAATTTCCATCAATTGCACCGGAGTCGAGGATGCGTTGGATGTGACCATGGCACAGAGGTCGGAGTTAGACTATCTCATCTATAATGACCCGCTGGGCTATGCCGATTTGATTCTGAATGGCGATCCGAAAGAATATTTGAAAAACGTAACCGGGAGCCATGGGTTAGAAGATTAAGGGCAAAACAAAAAACAGGGTGCGCCCCTGAGTAGGACGCACCCTGCCAAAAGCCACAGACAAGAATGATATGTATAGCAGGGAGTTCCCCAGCGGGAACTTCCTGCTTTTCGTTGTTTGCATGATGAGCCTGTTCTGCCTGCCATGCGGCAAATTCTCTTTGGCCTTCCTCACTGTTCCAGCAGGCAAGGATGGCCGGGTAGAATGCCCGCGCCAGACGGTCAATGACTTCATCGGGATAAGGGGAAATGTTTGTGGACTTTTTCTTTTTGTTCAAACGCACGCTCCTTTGATCGTCCCACCGTGGCAAAGTCGGGCGAGAAAATCAAAGTTCCAATTTTTATCAGGCGCAAGGGCGCGGAAGTTTTCCACCCTGCACTTGCTGTTCGTGGATTGATTGACGGCTTACAAGTGCCTGTCGTTATGCGATTTTTTCATCGTTCAGCATGCTTGAGCGTTGCCATACAGTTCACCCAGAACTTTCTCGGCGCTGAGCCGGAATGCAGTCAGGTCTGCAAGTTCGTCAAGGAGTTTCGCCCGGATCTGCTCGGTGTCTGCACCGCCAGAATTGAAGTGTCTTGCAAGCTGGTTGAGGTTGGTGCCCACCTTGCTGCACTGGGCAAGCAGGGTGGAAACAGTGGTCAGGGTTTCTTCTCCACCGCCTGCAACGATGACCGTTTTCTCGATCTTGACGTTGTGGATGGCGCGGCGGATGAAAGTGGAGAGGGAGAGATTCAGGAGTTTGCAAGTGAGTTCCAGTGACGCTTTTTCCTCCGCTGTCACACGGAACTTGATGATGTGCGTTTTGTTGTTCGGCGTGTCGTGGTGCTGGGAATTGCTAGGGGTCGATTGAACATTCGTTTTGGTCATTGTACCTCCTGTCTGTTCGATAACTCCTCGGTGAAGTTATGTAAGCACGACACGCCGTTCTTTCGCACCGCAAGGTGCGAATATGAGCAGGGTTTGGGGCAGGCACACCCCAACAAGATCACTTGGAAAACTCGCAAGAGTTTGAGAAGTGAAGTCCCGGATGGACAGGAAATTTTCAAGAATTGAAAATTTGTGGCCACGGGACGGTTCTTGCCCTCTACCGCTGCGCTCAAAACGCATTTTCAACAAATGTTTCCGAATTGTTAAGACGCAAAAAATAAGTAGAGAGTTCCGCTGCTCGTGTATGTTGATCGCCGTTTGCTCCGAACGAAGTTCCTGCCCCTGTTTGTGCAGCGGCGTTGACGAAAAGTCGGTATCACGTCCGGTCGGCTCATGAAATTTTCAAGGTGCGTTTCCCGTAAAAGAAAAATACCGCCCACGCAGCGCAGCGATGATTTTGTCGGGTGAATCGGCGGCAAAATGAATCGGGTGTGTTGCGGGGCGGTAAAAATCTTCATGGGGAATAAATCCTCGCCGTTCTGTACTTTTCTACAAGACCGCGTTTGCGTAGCAATGAAAGCCCCAGTGGGGCTTTTAAGCGGCAGAGCGGTCTTGCGCCAGCAAGATGGAGGGGTCTCACCCCGACAAGCTCCGGCTCGTTCCAAACGGCTGTGTGTCCAAAACCTTATAGCCATCCTCTTTGCAGAGGATGACTTGGCTGTTGAGAGCCGATACCGGCTCTCAATGCGGTAGGCACCCAAAACTTCGTTTTGTGTGCGATCAGCATCAGAAGAACCGTATAACAAAAGTCACAACTGTAAAGGTGCCGTAAGGCAGAAAGGACACAAACATGAAGTACGATGAAAGAGCCTGCAAATTCAACATGGACACCGGCTGCGTGGAGCTGCTGCTCCGGGATGGGAGAATGATCTCCATCGACTGCACCGGGGTCGAGGATGCGCTGGATGTGACCATGGCGCAGAGGTCGGAGTTAGACTACCTCATCTACAATGATCCATTGGGCTATGCCGATTTGATTCTGAATGGCAATCCGAAGGAATATTTGAAAAACGTAACCGGAAGCCATGGATTAGAAGATTAAGGGCAAAACAAAAAACAGGGTGCGCCCCTGAATAGGACGCACCCTGCCAAAAGCCACAGACGATAGCGATATGTACAACAGGGAGTTCCCCAGTGGGAACTTCCTGTTTTTCGTTGTTTGCATGATGAGCCTGCTCCGCTTGCCATGCGGCAAACTCTCGCTGGCCTTCCTCGCTGTTCCAGCAGGCAAGGATGGCCGGGTAGAACGCCCGTGCCAGACGGTCGATGACTTCATCGGGATAAGGGGAAATGTTTGTGGACTTTTTCTTTTTGTTCAAACGCACGCTCCTTTGAT
>CAVKCU010000038.1:0-10177 GCA_963654645.1 Clostridiales bacterium
ATCAGGATGCCCTCGCCGTACACCTCCACCAGCACGCCGTGCCGGGTGATGCGGGGCGCAAGCTCCAGATTCAGCACGCTGATCAGGCTGCCCATCAGGGTGCAGGTGGTCTCGTTGGAGCGCAGCAGGGCGACCGCGTGCTTCTGCGCCAGCTGCTGCATCTCCGGGAACGGGGTCAGCTCCTCGCTGCGGCAGACAATGACCGCCGGGGGCTGCTGCCGGAACAGCTGTTCCAGTGCTTCATAACGCTTTTCTGGCGTCAGACCAGACAGAAAGTTCATCTCTGCCAGACCCATGATCTGCAGGCGAAGCTTATCGAAGTAATCATAATAGCCCGCCAGAAACAGACCCGGGCGGTTGACCTCTGCGATCTCCACGCTGATCTCATCCAGTTCCCGGGGAGTGTAAACCACTTCCATGCTGACGCGGTCGGTCAGCGTCTTAAGCGAAACATTGAACGTACCCATCCTTGTTCCTCCTGTATCCTTTTGCCGCGCTGTGCTGCGGGCGCTCTTATTCTTATTATAATAAAATTCGGCGGCAAATACAACGTCCGGGATGCTGTTTTTATACCCGTGTCGGGAAACTGACGCTGCATCGAAGCCCGCGCACATGTTTTTTACATTTTTCTTACTTTACATGGGTTTTACATTCCGTCGATTTCAAATTTTACATTATTTTTCTATACTTAAAGCACAGGAGAAAAACACGTCAAGATAAAGTGAGGAAAACACTTATGACCATTTTTAATGTCTTTTCGCTGCTGGGAGGTCTCGCCCTGTTTTTGTTCGGTATGGACATCATGGGCAAGGCACTGGAAAAGCAGGCCGGCGGTCAGCTGCAAAAAATTCTCAGCAAACTGACCGATAACCCCCTCAAGGGCTTTTTTCTGGGTCTGTGCGTGACCGCCGTGATCCAAAGCTCCAGCGCTACCACCGTTATGGTGGTGGGCTTTGTCAACAGCGGCATCATGGAGCTGCATCAGGCCATTGGCGTGATCATGGGCAGCAACGTAGGCACCACCGTTACCAGCTGGATCCTGAGCCTTTCCGGTTTGCAGGGCGACAGCCTGTTCATCCAGCTGCTCAAACCCACTTCTTTTAGTCCGGTGCTTGCATTTATCGGCATTTTGCTGTATATGTGTAAGAGTGAGAAGAAAAAGGGCGTGGGTACCATCCTCATCGGCTTTGCCGTGCTGATGACCGGTATGACCACCATGTCCAACGCGGTGCTGCCGCTGCAAAACGAGGCGTGGTTCACCAGCCTGTTCACCCGCTTCTCCAATCCCCTGCTGGGCGTTCTGGTGGGCACACTGGTCACCGGCATCATCCAGAGTTCCAGCGCCAGCGTGGGCATCTTGCAGGCGCTGAGCGCCACCGGCGTCATCACCTACGGCAGTGCCATCCCCATCATCATGGGTCAGAACATCGGCACCTGTGTAACTGCACTGCTGTCCTCGGTGGGTGCGAACAAAAACGCCCGCCGCGCCGCTATGGTGCACCTGTACTTCAACATCATCGGTGTGACCATTTTCCTGTTCGGGTTCTACGGGCTTAACGCTGTCTGCCACTTTGCCTTTGTGGATACCACCATCGAGGCTTGGGGCATTGCGATCGTGCACTCGGTGTTCAATATTCTGGCTACCGTCATTCTGCTGCCCTTTGCCACCGGGCTGGAAAAGCTTGCCATCCTGACCATTCCGGATTCCCCGGAAAAAGAGGAATTTGCTCTGTTGGATGAGCGTCTGCTGAATACCCCCGCCATGGCTGTGGAGCGCGCCCGCGCCGCTACTGCTGAAATGGCAGAGCTTGCCCGGGTGGGCGTGGTGCAGGCCATGAGCCTGACCCATGAATGGAACGACGAGCTTGCCCAGAAGGTGCGGGACGAAGAAAAAAAGGTAGACCGGTACGAGGATGCGCTGGGCACTTATCTGGTCAAGCTGTCCAGCCGGGAACTGAACCACGCCGACAGCCAGAGCGTGAACACCCTGCTGCACACCATCAGCGATTTTGAGCGCATCAGCGACCATTCCGTCAACCTGCTGGAATCCGCCGAGGAGATGCACCAGAAGGACATCCACTTCTCCAAGGATGCACAGGAGGAGCTGCAGGTGCTGGAGGATGCGGTACAGGATACCCTGAGCCGCACCACCGATGCCTTCCGCAAGGGTGATCTGCACCTTGCTTCTAAGGTGGAGCCGCTGGAGGCAGTGGTCAACGAGCTTGTGCGTGCCATCAAGGCGCGTCATATTGCCCGCTTGCAGGCCGGCAGCTGCTCTATTGAGTACGGCTTTGTGCTGGACGATATGCTGACCAACTACGAGCGTGTGTGCGACCATTGCAGCAACGTAGCGGTTGCACAGATCGAGGTAGCACAGGACAGCTTTGATACCCACGCCTACCTGAATGATCTGCGCCACGGCAACGACACCAAGGAAAGTGAAGAATTCCACCGCCGTCTGGACCGCTACCGTGAGCGGTATCTGTTCCCGGACGGACAGACTGCTGAGGAGAATTGAGTTATGATCTATATCGTAGAGGACGATGCTTCCATCCGCGAATTGGAGCAGTATGCCCTGCAATCCAACGGCTACGAGGTGCAGGGCTTTGAGAGCGCCGAGCCCTTCTGGCAGGCCATGCGCACCGCTGAGCCGGAGCTGGTGATCTTAGACGTGATGCTGCCCGGCGAGGATGGCTTTTCCATCCTGAAAAAGCTGCGCAACACCCCTTCCCTGCGTAAGCTGCCCATCATTATGGTCACTGCAAAATCCAGCGAGCTGGACACCGTGCGCGGGCTGGACTGCGGCGCGGACGATTACATTGCAAAGCCCTTTGGCATTATGGAATTCCTCAGCCGGGTGCGGGTGGCGCTGCGGCGTTCTGCCCCGGAGGTAAAGCCGGACGTACTGGTTTTCCATGAAATTCAGCTGGATAATGCCCGCCACAGCGTTACGGTGAACAGCACCCCTGTGGAGCTGACCTACAAGGAATACTGCCTGCTGCGGCTGCTGCTGGAAAACACCAGTCTGGTGGTGACCCGCGAGACCATTTTGCAGGTAGTGTGGGGCACCGACATCTCGGTGGAGAGCCGTACCGTGGATATGCACATCCGCACCCTGCGCAAAAAGCTGGGCGATGCGGGGCGTTATATCTGCACCGTGCGCAAGGTGGGCTACAAGCTGACCGATGAGGAGGCCGAAGAAGAATGAAGCTGCGCAGCATGGAAGAAAAGATCAGCTACCGGTTGTTCCTGATGGGCTTTCTGGGGCTTATATTCACCGCAGCGCTGTGCATTTTTGTATTCCATAAAGCCTTTACGGCGCAGGCATGGTCGGGGCTGGAGCGCGAGACCGAGCTTGTGCGCGCCGGGTACGAGCAGACCGGAGACCCCGCACAGCTGAGTGCCTTTGTGACCGATGATCTGCGCGTGACGCTGATCAGTCAGGACGGCAGCGTGCTGTTTGAATCTGCCACCGACCAGCCCATGGAAAACCACCTGACCCGCCCGGAGATCCGTGATGCCATGGCAAGCGGCGAGGGACGGGACATCCGCGACTCCCAGACCATGGGATACGAGACCTATTACTATGCGTTGCGGCTTTCCAGCGGGAACGTGCTGCGCGTGGCGCAGGATGCCGAAACCGTGTGGTCTATCTACGATTCCACCATTCCGGCCATTGTGCTGAGCTGTGTGGCGCTGATGCTTGCCGCTGCGGTGCTGGCTGCCCTGCTGACCAAAGCACTGGTGCAGCCGGTGCTGAATATGACCGAGGACTTGGATCATATTCAGGAAAACGTACCTTACCGGGAGCTGATTCCCTTTGCGGAGAGCATCCATTCTGACCGCATCCTGCGGGAGAACAACGAGAAAATGCGGCAGGAGTTTACCGCCAATGTCAGCCACGAGCTCAAGACCCCGCTGACCAGCATTTCCGGCTATGCAGAGCTGATCGAGACCGGCATTGCAAAGCCGGAGGATGTGCCGGATTTCGGTCGCAAGATCCACAGCGAAGCCACCCGCATGATCCAGCTGGTCAACGACATTTTGCAGCTTTCCAAGTTGGATACCGTAAGCGAGACCGGGGACACCCCCGTGATGGAAACGGTAGACCTTCTGGATGTCGCCAAAGAGTGCGTGGAGCGCCAGAAACTGAACGCCCGCCGTGCCTATATCTCCCTGACCTATCTGGGCGAGAGCGCCCCGGTGCTGGGCAGCCGCGCACTGCTGGATGAACTGTGCCAGAACCTGTGCGACAACGCCATTCGCTACAACCGTCCGGGCGGCAAGGTACAGATCATTACCGCCTGCAGCCGGGACGGACACTGCACCCTGACCGTGACCGATAACGGCATCGGTATTCCGCGGGAAGCGCAATCCAGCGTGTTCGAGCGCTTCTACCGGGTGGACAAGAGCCGCAGCAAAGCCACCGGCGGCACCGGACTCGGGCTTGCCATCGTCAAGCACATTGCCCGCATCCACAACGCCCGCATCAAGCTGGAAAGTCAGGTGGACGTTGGCACTACCATCACCGTCACCTTCCCTACTGCCTCTTAATACAGCATGAAATGCACGTCTGTCCGCAATTGCGGGCAGGCGTTTTTTGTTGGGTCAAAACCTGCGCCGCTGCCGTCCCGCAGCGCTGCCCGGGCTTGCAGATGCAGCACATCCACGCCCTGCTGCCAGCAGCTTTGTAAAAGTGCTGTGCACTGCGCCGCCAGCTGTTGCTGCTGCGTCTGCGTGGGCAATGGGCTGTGGGCAGAGCTTTGACAGTCCAGCCGCACAAGCACCTGCGCCTTTTGCAGAGTGACCGAAACGGTGCAGCGCCGGATACCGATACGTTCCCCTTCCAGCCAGAGCTGCCGAGTGCCGCCCTGCCCGGTAAGCAAGCGGTATACCTCGGCCTGCTCCGGAGAAAAGAGCGTATTGCCCGCCGCAGTATGCAGAATACCGCCCTCCTGCAAAGATACCTCTTCCGCGCTCCACCCGAGAACGGGCAGAAGCCCCGGCTCTATATGCTCATACAGCCGGGGTGCGGTGGGTGCTGCGGCCTTTATTTGCGCCATCAAGGCGTCCGGCAGGGCAGCTTGCACGGCAAGGTGGTCTATCTCCCCTTCTACGCAAAGCAGCCTTGCCGCCGTGCGTCCGCAGCCGCGCCGCAGCACCAGCTGCTCGTACTCTGTTAATAAGGGCTCTTCCGCTTTTGGCAACAGCAGATAATCACACAGGCGGTAGCTCGCCGTTTGGGGCAGTGCCTGCTCTGCCGCAGCCAGTGCCTGCTCCATCGTTTGCCCCTCTGCCTGCACGAACTGTAATGCGCCAGAGGCCTCGGCGGCATCGGCGGCGGCCTGCGGTGCCTGATAGAGCAGCCCTGCCTGATACCCCTGCTCCGTCTGTGCCAGATACACCGCCCGCACCATACTTTTCTCGGTGCTCTCGCAGCGCAGGAATAAAAGGCACCATCCTGTCAGCAGCAAATACAGCAGCGGCTTGTAAAGTTTTGCATTTTTCATGGCTGCACCTCTGCTTCCGGCTGCTGCCAGAACAAGCGGATAGCGGCACACAGCATGACCGCCCGGTAGACAGCGCACAGCAGCCACAGCAGCAAAAGCAGCGCATCCATGCGGGAAAAGCTGCCGCTGCTCCACGCCCGCAGCAGCTCCAGCCGGGGATATGCACCGCTGCTAAACAGCAAAGCGCCGCCCAGCAGAGCCGCTGCCTGCACCGCAAAGCCCCATAGCGGCAACCAGACCGTGCGGCGCACCGACTGTGAATTGCACAGAAGCGCACCGGCAAAGTATTCTGCATAAACCGGAACACTCCAAGCTGTTTCGGTCGGCTGTGCCGGGGTAAACAGTCGGTACCAATGCAGCTGCCCGGCAAGCCCCAGCAGACAGACCAAGCCGCCCACAGCGGCAAACCACCACAGCACCCGCGCCGAAGCGTTCCAGCTTGCGGGGCGGATGCGCCATCCCGCCCAGAGCAGCAGCGGCAGAAAGCCCAGCAGCGCCATGGAAGAAAACTCTGCCACGCACAGTCCTTGTGCCTGCACAAGGGTGTGCAACAGCTCCATAAAAAGCCCGGCTGTCAATGCCAGCCGCACCGCAAAGGAGGGTGCTTTGTTCAGCAGCGCCGCCGCAGCCAGCGCTGAAAGGATGCACAGGCACACCGTACTGACCCCGCCCAGCCACAGTGCCCGGCGCACCGGGACGCCCTGCGGGATGGCGTCTGCCAGCGCTGCCGTGACCACACTGAGGGTCAGTGCAGCCGGGGTAAAGCGTTCTGTTTGCTGCTTCATGACTGTCGTTTCCCCCTCTCCCGCTTTTGCCAGATATTGAACCCGTGCCGGGACAGCTGCCGGTAGTTGCGGCGCAGAACGCCATCCTCAGAAAGCGGCTGCTGCGGGAACGGATGCGGCGCAAGGTATGGCACGCCCAGTGCTTCGGTGCTGACGATGCTGAGCAGAAAGCCAAAAAAAGCTGCTGCCAGTCCCACTGGCCCGGCAAGCCCCGCCAGCAGCACCGTGCCGATGCGCAGCAGGGTGGCAGGCTCGTACAGACCCGGGGTGACAAAAACTGCAATGGCTGTAATGCTAGCCACAAAGATGACCGGGGTGCTCATGAGCCCGGTGGCAATGGCGGCGTCGCCGATGATGAGCGCCGATACCAGACTGACCGAGTGCCCCAGCGACTGCGGCATCCGCAGCCCGGCTTCACGGATGATCTCTAAGATCAGGATCACCAGCAGCATTTCGGCAAACAGGGGCAGTGGAGTGGCTTTTTCGGCTGCTTCGATCTTATACAGCAGCTGCGGGGGCAGTAGCTCCGGCAGATACACCGCCACGCACACAAAGACCCCCGGCAGAAACACCGTAAGGTAGAAAGAAAAATATTTCAGCACCCGCAGAAACGAGGAAAACACCGCCGTGGAAGCGTAATCATCCAGACACTCGAACTGCTCGCTGAAAAGCGCAGGCAGCACCAGCGCCGAGGGACTGCCGTTGACCAAAACAACCAGCTTTCCCTCGCAGAGCTTCGCTGCGGCGACCGCCGGGCGCTCGGTGTAGTGCACCGGGGTAAAAAGCCGCGCCCTGCCGGGCAGCAGCCACGGCACAAAATAGCTGGAATCCAGCAGCAGCTCCGGCCTTGCACTTTGCAAAATGGTGCGCACCCGGCGCACCATGGCAGGGTCGGCACAGTCTTTGCAGTAGCAAAGGGCGTACTCCGTATTGCAGCAGGTGTGCGCCTGTGCGGCCTCCTGCACAAGGGTGTCGGTGCGTACCAGACGGCGCAAAAGGCTCAGGTTCACCCGCAGCAGGTCGGTGAAGCCTTCCCTGCTGCCGCGCAGATTCCCCTCGCCGGATGGTTCTTCCACTGAGCGAAACTTGAGCCCCTGCACTGAAAAAACAATACCGCTGCTGCAGCCATCTAAAAGCAGCACCGCCATGCCGGCTGTCAGCCGCGCTACGAGCTGCTGCATATCCTGCACCGGGGCGCTCTCTGCCGGAAAAGCCGAGCCGTGCAGGATATACGCATAGGTCTGTGCGCCGGTAAGCCGGACAGAAGCAGACTGCCGTCCGGCAGCGTCCAGCAAGAGCTCCCAGAGCGAATCCAAGCTTGCCATGCCGTCAAACATTACGATACACCCCAGACAGCCGTATAAAACGATCTTCTTCGCATAATAATCTGCCGATTTGCCAAACCTAGCATCAAGCGCGGACAGGTTTTCCGCAAGGCTTTGCGAAAGCTGCTGCACATCCATCACTCCTTTGTGTGTGCAGTATACCCGCTTTGCCGCAGCCGAATACGCCGCGCACACCGCACCGGGAGGGTTTATGCATGAAACTGCTGCTTTGCCGCACCATTATCCTGTATCTCTGCGTTTTGTTTGCCATGCGGCTGATGGGCAAGCGTCAGCTGGGAGAGCTGCAGCCGGAGGAGCTAGTATCCACTATCCTGATCTCCAATCTGGCGTCCATCTCCATTGAATCGGAGGATGTGCCCATCACCGCCAGTCTCATCCCGCTGTTCCTCATTGCGGCGCTGGAACTGCTGGGTTCAGTGGTGAGCTTCCGCAGCCAGAAATTTTTCAATTTTCTCTCCGGGCGTCCCAAAACAGTCATTCTGGACGGAAAGATCGATCAGAACGCTTTACGGATGCTGCGGCTGACCACCGCCGACCTGATGGAGGCGCTGCGCGGCAAGGATATCTTCGACCCGCGCAGGGTGTCCTACGCTGTCATCGAAACAAACGGTACGCTGTCGGCGGCGCTGCGCCCGGAGCAGGAAGCGGCTACCCTGTCCGACTTGCAGCTGAAGGTGCAGCAAACGCAGGCCACCATCCCCTTTGTGCTGGACGGGCAGGTACTGGAAGATAATCTGCGCTGGTGTGGCAAGGACCGTGCATGGCTGGAACGCACTGCCACGGCAAACACCGTTCTGCCGCAGGAAATTTTACTGCTCATCGGCAACGAGACCGAGGACTATTTTCTGCTGAAAAAGGAAGGCCGTCAGCCGGGAGGAAAACGATGAAGCGGATCTATGCGTGTATCCTGATCGTAGCTGCACTGCTGGGGATATCCCTTTACAGCAGCGAACGGGTGCAGAGCTTTGCGCAGGATATTTCATCTGACCTTGACTGTGCCCTTGAAGCCGTGCGGCAGAAGGACTTTTCCACTGCGCGGCAGGCGCTTGCCGAGGGCGCAGAGCTGTGCGATACCATGCGAGAGACTATGAGCCATTTGCTGCGCACTGCTGACTACACAGAGCTGGAAGCTGCGCTACGGGCGGCAGACGGATACCTTGAGCAGCATGCCACCGAGGATGCGCTGGGCGAGCTGCGCCGCGCGCAGGTAGAGGTGGAGCGGCTGGAATGGCTTGCCCGGCGGCTGGTGTAGGCGGCACGCAAAAAAGGGAGAGCGGCTCCGAAGAACCGCCCTCCCACAATTCAGGCTATTCTATTGAAAAATGCTCGGGGACAGATGATCACAGAGCAGCCTTTGCTGCCTCGATCTGCTTGATCAGCTCGGGCACGACCTTGAACAGGTCGCCCACGATGCCATAGTCAGCAACACCGAAGATGGGAGCACCCTCGTTCTTGTTGACGGCGATGATGCACTCAGAATCCTGCATACCGGCGGTGTGCTGGATGGCACCGGAAATGCCCAGAGCCACATAGATCTTGGGGTGCACGGTCTTGCCGGTCTGACCGACCTGATGGTCAGCGGTCATCCAGCCTGCATCGGTGACGGCACGGGAAGCGCCCACGACGCCGCCGCCCAGAGCGGCTGCCAGCTGCTCTGCCAGCTCGATGCCCTTATTGACATCCTTGCTGATACCACGACCCACGGAGACGATGACGTCTGCGCCGATCAGATCGACCAGCTTCTCAGCAGCCTTCTCAACGCTCAGCACTTCGGTCTTGATGTCCTCAGCGGTCAGGCTGAAGGCGGGCTTGACGATCTGGCAGGCATCAGCCTTAGCCTGATCGAAGGGAGCCTTCTTCATAACGCCGGGACGCACGGTGGACATCTGAGGACGGAAGCGGGGGCAGATAATGGTAGCCATCAGATGACCGCCGAATGCGGGACGGGTCATCTTCAGGTTGCGGTCTTCCATATCGAACTTCTGCTTGGACAGGTCGATGGTGGAGCTCTCCTTCAGGAAGTCGATGTACTTTGCAGTGTCGATATCCAGATGGGTAGCGTCGGCGGTCAGGCCGGTGTGCAGACGGGCTGCGCAGCGGGGGCCGAGGTCGCGACCAATGTTGGTAGCGCCGATCAGCAGCACCTCAGGCTTGTACTCGTTGACCATGTCGCACACGACCTTTGCGTATGCGTCGGTGGTGTAATCCTTCAGCAGGGGGCTGTCGCAGACCAGAACCTTGTCGGCACCGTAGCCGCCCAGCTCCTTGGCAATGCCCTCAACGTTGTCGCCCAGCAGCAGGCCGGTGACCTCGCAGCCCAGCTCGTCGGCCAGCTTACGGGCCTCGCTTACCAGCTCGAAGTCAGTGGACATCAGTGCGCCCTGGCGCTGCTCGCAAAAGACCCATACGCCCTTGTATTCGTTAAAATCAGCCATTGTAATCCTATGCTCCTTTCATCAGATCAGGTGCTTCTTGGCCAGGATACCAGCCAGCTGTGCGGCGGTGTCGTCGCCCGTCAGCATGGTGCCTGCGCCCT
>CAVKCU010000039.1:0-9743 GCA_963654645.1 Clostridiales bacterium
AACCAATGACACGGGGATTTTCAGTCCCCTGCTCTACCGACTGAGCTACAGAGGCGCACCGGACGATGATTATTATACCTGAAATTTCGATTTTGTAAAGGGGTAAATGCAAACTTTTTTGAAAAATTCGAAAAGTTTTTGTTTTCCGGCGTCTCTGCGTGCAAAATAAGAACGACTTTTTTCGCAGCTTTCGTGCAGGAGGTGGTACGGGAAAAGAGAGAAAGAATATTTGACAAGTTTTACAACCTATGGTTTAATAAAAGAAAAGAACACAGGCGCCAAGGCTCGCAGAGATGCTGTTATATTTCTTATATAATAGAAAGGGCGGGCGTCTGCTTTGATTACAGGACGCCCTGCGCGGCACAGCTGCGGCGGGACGGGAGGAGCAGCATGGCAAAAAAACAGGAATATGGCAACGAGAGCATTACCTCGTTAAAGGGCGCAGACCGTGTGCGCAAGCGCCCGGCAGTCATTTTTGGCTCGGACGGCGTGGAGGGCTGCGCCCACTCGATCTTTGAGATCGTGTCCAACTCTATCGACGAAGCCCGCGACGGTCACGGCGATACCATCAACGTGACCCGCTGCAAGGACGGCAGCGTCATCGTGGAGGACTTTGGCCGCGGTATGCCCGTGGACTGGAACAACGGCGAAGGGCGCTTCAACTGGGAGCTGCTGTTCTGCGAGATGTACGCGGGCGGCAAGTACGGCGAGGGCGAGGACAACTACGAGTTCAGCCTTGGTCTGAACGGTCTGGGTCTGTGCGCCACCCAGTACGCCTCGGCGTGGATGACTGCCGATATCTACCGCGACGGCTGCCACTACCATCTGGACTTTAAAAAGGGCGAGAACGTGGGCGGTCTGCAAAAGGAGCCCTATAAGGGACGCCGCACCGGCAGTATCATCCACTGGAAGCCGGACGATGAGGTGTTTACCGATATCGACGTGCCCGGCAGCTACTATAAGGATGTGCTGCGCCGTCAGGCTGTGGTCAACGCCGGGCTTACCCTCAACTTTACCGATGAAAAGGAAAAGGACCCTGCCACCGGTAAGCCGTGGCACGAAAGCTGGTGCTACCAGAACGGCATCGCGGATTATGTGGCAGAAGTAGCCGGCGAGGACACCTTGACTCCGGTGTTCAGCTGCGAGAGCGAGGCCGTGGGTCGGGACCGCGAGGATCAGCCAGACTACAAGGTGCGCATGAGTGCGGCTTTTTGCTTCTCTAATAAGGTACAGCTGCTGGAATACTACCACAACTCCTCCTGGCTGGAGCACGGCGGCAGCCCGGAGCACGCGGTGCGCACCGCTTTTGTCTACCAGATCAACAAGTATCTGAAAGAAAAGAACCTGTACAAAAAAGGCGAGAGCGCTATCAGCTTTCAGGACGTGCAGGACTGTCTGGTATATGTGTCCTCCAGCTTTTCCACCCGCACCAGCTACGAGAACCAGACCAAAAAGGCCATCACCAATAAATTTGTCTCGCAGGCCATGACCGACTTCCTCAAGCATTATCTGGAAGTGTATTTTCTGGAAAAGCCGGAGGAAGCCCAGAAGATCTGCCAGCAGGTGCTGGTGAACAAGCAGAGCCGCGAGCACGCGGAAAAAACGCGCCAGAGCATCAAAAAAACGCTCTCCACCCAGATCGATCTTGCCAACCGCGTGCAGAAGTTCGTGGACTGCCGCACCCGGGACGCCGCCCGCCGCGAGCTGTATATCGTGGAGGGCGACTCGGCTATGGGCGCGGTCAAGTCCAGCCGGGATAGTGAATATCAGGCCATCATGCCCATCCGCGGCAAGATTTTGAACTGCCTGAAGGCGGATTATGCCCGCATCTTCAAGTCGGACGTCATCGTGGACCTCATCAAGGTGATGGGCTGCGGCGTGGAGCTGGGCGGCAAGCACAACAAGGAGCTGGCTACCTTTAACCTCGAAAACCTGCGGTTCAACAAGATCGTCATCTGTACCGATGCCGACGTGGACGGCTACCAGATCCGCACCCTTGTGCTGACCATGCTCTACCGCCTTACCCCCACTTTGATCAACAAGGGCTATGTGTATATCGCGGAGTCACCCTTGTACGAGATCACCACGAAGGACCGCACTTATTTTGCCTATACCGAGCCGGAAAAGGCCGCTTTTCTGGAAAAGATCGGGGACAAAAAATACACCATCCAGCGCTCCAAAGGCTTGGGCGAGAACGACCCCGAGATGATGTGGCTGACCACTATGAACCCGGAGAGCCGCCGCCTTATCAAAGTAATGCCCACCGATGTGGTGCAGACCGCGCAGGTGTTCGATATCCTGCTGGGTGACAATCTGGCAGGCCGCAAGGAGCATATCGCCCAGCACGGCGCAGAGTATCTGGATGATCTGGACGTGAGCTGAGAACCCTCTCCGTCATCGCTGACGCGATGCCACCTCTCCCGAAGGGGAGAGGTTTGGCACAAGAGGGAAACTTTGCGGGACGACCCCAAAAGCTCCCCTCGGGGGAGCTGGCTGCGTAAGGTGCATCTGAAAACAAAGAAAATGACGAATATTTCGCAAGCACAAGCAGGATTTAAGGCAAATAGCCGCAGGAATCCTTTGTGGATTTCAAGGCTGTTTAACGCAAAATCCGGCTGTGCTTGTAGAAATAGACTAAATTTTCGACTTTTCAGATACACCCAAACAGACTGAGAGGGTTTTTCCCTATGGAGAGGAAACACAATGGCAAAAAAATCGACCAAGAAAACCTTAAAGCCGGTGCGCCCGCAGCTGGGCGACGGTGTTGAAATCTTAAACGCAGGCAGCGTGCTGGAGGACCCCATTACCCGCACGCTGGAAACCAACTATATGCCCTACGCCATGAGCGTCATCGTCAGCCGTGCGCTGCCGGAGATCGACGGCTTCAAACCGGCCCACCGCAAGCTGCTGTACACCATGTACGAGATGGGCCTGCTCAAGGGCGCACGCACCAAGTCTGCCAACATCGTGGGCAGCACCATGCACCTGAACCCCCACGGCGATGCCGCCATCTACGACACCATGGTGCGCATGGGCCGCGGCAACGAGAGCCTGCTGGTGCCCTTTGTGGACAGCAAGGGTAACTTTGGCAAGGCGTACAGCCGCGATATGTCCTGCGCTGCCGCCCGTTACACCGAGGCAAAGCTGGAGGGTGTGTGCGAGGAGCTGTTCCGGGATATCGACAAGGAGACCGTGGACTTTGTGCCCAACTACGACAGCACCACCACCGAGCCCACCCTGCTGCCGGTCACTTTCCCCACCATTCTGGCAAACAACACGCTGGGCATCGCGGTGGGCATGGCCTGCAACATCTGCTCCTTCAATCTGGCAGAGCTGTGCGCCACCACCGTGGCGCTGATGAAGGACGAGCACCACGATATCGGCACCACCATGCCCGCCCCGGACTTTGTGGGCGGCGGTCAGATTTTGTACGATGAAGCGCAGATGCGTGAAATTTACGAGAACGGCCGCGGCAGCGTGAAGGTGCGCGCCCGCTACAACGCAGTGCCCGGCGAAAATATGATCGAGGTCACCCAGATCCCGCCCACCACCACGGTGGAGGCCATCATGGATAAGATCGCGGAGCTGGTCAAGACCGGCAAGGTCAAGGAGATCAGCGATATGCGCGATGAGACCGACCTGAACGGCTTAAAGCTGACGCTGGATCTCAAGCGCGGCGTGGATGCCGACAAGCTGATGGCAAAGCTCTTCAAGACCACCCCGCTGGAAGACAGCTTCAGCTGCAACTTCAACATTCTGGTGTCCGGTCAGCCCCGTGTTATGGGCGTGCGGGAGATTTTAAAGGAGTGGACGGCGTTCCGTGTCGAGTGCGTGCGCCGTCGCACCTACTACGATCTGCACGGCAAGGAAAAGCGCCTGCACCTGCTGCAGGGTCTTGCCGCCATTTTGCTGGATATCGACAAGGCCATCCGTATCATCCGCACCACCGAGGAGGAGACCGAGGTGGTGCCCAACCTGATGATCGGCTTTGGCATTGACGAGGTACAGGCGGACTATGTGGCAGAGATCAAGCTGCGCCATTTGAACCGGGAATACATCCTCAAGCGCACCGGCGAGATCGAGCAGCTGGAAAAGGACATTGCCGACCTGAACGATGTGCTGGCAAAGCCTGCCCGCATCCGCCGCATCATCATCAATGAACTGAACGATGTAGCGAAAAAATACGGCAAGCCCCGCTGCAGCGAGATTTTGTACGACCTGCCCGAGGAGGATGCCGCCACCGAGGAGGAGACCGTGCCGGACTACCCGGTGACCGTGTTCTTTACCCGGGAGGGCTACTTTAAAAAGATCCCGCCCCAGAGCCTGCGCACCGCCGGTGCGCACAAACTGAAGGAGGGTGACGAGATCATCCAGCAGCTGGAGACCCGCAACAACGTGGAGGCGCTGTTCTTTACCGACAAGCAGCAGGTGTACAAGGTGCGTCTGGCAGAGCTGGAGGACGGCAAGGTAGCCCAGATGGGCATCTTCATCCCGGGGCGGCTGGGCATGGACGAGGGTGAAAACGTGCTGAGCATGGTCATCACCGGCGATTACAGCGGCTTTATGCTGTTCTTCTTTGCCAGCGGCAGGTGCGCGAAGATCCCCCTCAGTTCCTACGCTACCAAGCAGAACCGCCGCAAACTGTTGAAGGCGTACAGCGATAAAGAACCGCTTGCCTTGATGCTCTACCTGCCGGAGGAGACCGAGCTTGCCATCCGCACCAGCGCCAGCCGGATGCTGCTGGTGGGCACGGCGCAGATCGCCGCCAAGACCACCCGCGACAGTCAGGGCGTGGCGGTAGTCACTCTGAAAAAGAACCAGACCATCGCCTCGGTGGTGCCGGCAGATACCTTGGAGCTGGCGAACCCCCACCGCTACCGCGTGCGCAGCCTGCCCGCCACCGGTGCGCTGATCCGCGCCGAGGACGAGGGCGAGCAGATGAGTTTGCTGTAATGTTCCCATGCAGAGCATTTTCGCGTGGGATAGGTGGGATGGCTTTTATACAATGGTTCTCCGCCGGACACGTTCTCTTTTGCGTGCCAAAAGAGAACCAGAAAAGCACCCGCTACTTTCGAGGCGCGGGAGGCACGAACTAGGGGCTGCACGCCCCTAGTAACCCCAAAGCTGTTGGGCTCCATACAAAAAATCCAAGTCGCTGCGCTAAAGGATTTTTTGTGTTCCGCCGATTTCAAGTCGCTTGCGCGACGAGCCGTACGGGGAAGCTCGTGCTCTTTCTGCCGCGCGGCAGCCGAAGGCTGACAGCAGTAAAATGCTGTTTGCCGCAACGACCCCACCCGTGAAAATGTGTTTGGAGCGGCCCGCAGGCCGCGACAAACACGAAAATAAAAATGGATTTTCCGCTGTTATTGTCAGAGCGAAGCGGAGACAAGTTTAAATCGTTTAAGCCTGAAAAGAGGAAGCAGTCATGCAAAATATCGACCTGATCTGTGTGGGCAAGCTGAACGCCAAATATTTTGCCGAGGGCGTGGCAGAGTACCAGAAGCGTCTGGCAGCCTTTGCCGCCTTCCGTATCATTGAACTGCCGGAGGAAAAGATCGAGGAGAAAAACGCCTCGGACGCCGTGGTAAAAAAGGCACTGGATAAGGAGGGAAAAGCCATCCTTTCCAATGTGCGCAAGGGTGCTGCCATCGTGGCGATGTGCATCGAGGGCAAGCAGATCTCCTCCGATGAGCTGGCGCAGTTTCTGGCGCAGCGCGCCGGCAGCGGGGCAGGGGATGTGGCATTTGTCATCGGCTCGTCCCATGGTCTGTCCGACGAAGTGAAAAAGGCCGCTGCCCTCAAGTTCAGTATGGGACGCATCACCATGCCCCATCAGCTGGCACGGCTGGTGCTCACCGAGCAGATCTACCGCGCCTGCACTATCAATGCGGGCATGAAGTACCATAAGTAAAGCATCATTTTTGTCTCCCGGAGTGTTCGCAGACGCTCCGGGAGTTCTTTTTGCAAAAACATGTAAAACCTGCCGGAAAAGTAATTTTCTTCTTTTCTTTTAGAGCAGTTTTTATTATACTGGTAACATGGAGTAGTATGCTGCAAGCTGCAGCGAAAAACACAGGGTGGAAGAACGATGAAAAAACACAGAAGAGGACTGCGGCTGGCGGCCTGTCTGCTGGCGCTGGCAATGTGTGCGGCGCTGCTTTGCAGCTGCGGGCGCACCGGAAAAGCTGACGGCTATACGGCGGCAATGCCGGTCATCGTGGTGGGCAGCGATAACTACCCGCCCTTCAACTATATGGGCACGGACGGTGCACCCACCGGCATTGACGTAGAGCTGGCGAACGAGGCGTTCAAGCGGCTGGGCTACCGGGCAAAATTTGTGACCATTGATTGGGAAAAGAAGAAGGAACTGGTGGAAAACGGCACCATCGACTGCATCTGGGGCAGCTTTTCCATGGACGGGCGCGAGGAAGAATACCGCTGGGCAGGACCGTATCTGTACAGCCGTCAGGTGGTGGCGGTGCGCTCCGACAGCGACATCTACACCTTGCAGGATCTGGACGGCAAGGTGGTGGCGGTGCAGTCCACCACAAAGCCGGAGGAACTGTTTTTGAACGCAGAGCAGAATGGTCTGCCCCGGCCGCGCAGGCTGTATTCCCTGCAGAACCGGGATCTGCTCTATACCACCCTCATCAAGGGCTATGCGGATGCCTTGGCCGCCCACGAAAGCGCCATCCGACAGTTCATGAAGGATTACAGCGTAGAATACCGCATTCTGGACGAGCCGCTGATGACGGTACGGCTGGGCGTGGCTTTTGCCAAAAATCGCAGCAATGACCTGCCGCAGCAGCTGACGGAGGTGTTTCAGGAGATGCTGGCGGACGGCACCGTCCGGCAGATCGTGAGCCGCTATCTGGACGACCCCGGGCACTATCTGGATGGACTGGAGGACGGCACCCATGCATGACGGAATGGAAAAAAGCCAGAGCGCTTTCAGCCGGAAGCAGTACGCTTTGGTGTGCACGTTTGCGGGATTGTTGCTGCTGGGCGGCGTGCTGGGGCTTTCGGACCACAGCGACCTGCGAACTGCAGAAAAGCAGTTTGAGGACACCATCAGCTATGTTAAGGAGCAGTGCACCGGCTACGACAACCTGAACCTTGCCTCCGAGACCAAAAGCCTGATGCGGATGATGGAAAACGCGCAGCATCTGTGCAGCGAGATCGCGCACGACCGGCAGGATGACCCGGTGCGGGTGCCGGATGACGCCGCTATGGAGGAATACCTGCAGGAGTATACCCTCAGCGGTGTATTGATGGTTTCGGCAGAGGGCAAAATTCTGTGCGCAGCCTCACAGGACGGTCGGGCGGCTGACCCGCAGGTCCGGGAACAAATGGAATCGGAATTGGCGGCTTCTGTTGTGCTGGGGGTGGCTGGTCACCCGGAGCAGATCTACGCCGGGCGGACGGAAAATGAGGACGGCTCCTATGTGGACGCTGCCATCTGCGCCCGGAAGGACGGGGACGGGGTGCTCGTGGTGTACTACCGCACTACGGCGGAATATGTGCGCAACTACAATCTTTCTTACCAGAACTGCGTGCAGGGCTATAACCCCGCCGTGGACGGCACCATTGTGGTGACCCGGGGTGACCGCATCGTGGCGAGCAACGACACCTCTCTGCTGGATACCACCGTAGACGAAAACCCAACCCTTTCTGCCTTAAAGGCACGCAGCACCAACGGCGGCATGATCCATGTGCACAGCACCACCGGACAGCAGTATGCCTACGGCATCGTGGGGCAGGGACGCAGCTTTTATATCTATGTCTACCGCCCGGAGCGGGAGGTGTATGTCTCTACCATGCGCAATGTGAGCATGGCTGCCTTTGCTTACATGGTCATGCTGTTCCTTCTGCAATTGCTGCGCGGCAAGACCGACCAGCGCTACCGGGAGCAGCAGCTGCGCCGGGAGCAGGAGTACCAAAAGACCCTCAAGGCAGCTGCGCTGAAAGCAGAGAGCGCAAACCTTGCCAAAACCGAGTTTTTGCAGCGCATGAGCCACGATATCCGCACTCCCATCAACGGCATCCGGGGCATGGTGGAGATCGGCGACCGCTGCCCGGAGGATATGGCACGGCAGGCCGACTGCCGCAAAAAGATCTGGGAGGCATCCACCCTGCTGCTGGAGCTGGTGAACGAGGTGCTGGACATGGGCAAGCTGGAATCCGGTGAGGTCGTGCTGGAAAACGTGCCCTTTGATCTGCCCGAGCTGATGCATGAGGTCACGGACGTGCTGGAAAAACAGGCGGCAGAGCGCGGCATCGTGCTGCATCGGGAATACGGCAGGCTGCCGCATCCCCGGCTGATGGGCAGCCCGCTGCACGTCAAGCGGCTGCTGATGAATGTGCTCAGCAACGCCATCAAGTATAACCGGGACAAGGGCCGTGTGATGCTGGACTGCTTTGAGCTGAGCTGCACCGGGGACAAGGTGCAGATCTGCTTCGTCTGTGCAGATACCGGCATCGGCATGAGCGAGGAGTTCCAGAAGCGGATGTTCGAGCCCTTTACGCAGGAGAACGCCGGGGCACGCTCGGTATACGGCGGCACCGGTCTTGGAATGTCCATTACCAAAAGCCTTGTGGATAAGATGGGCGGCACCATCGGGGTGGAAAGCCGGCAGGGCGTGGGCACCACCTACACCATCACCCTGCCCTTTGTCATCGACAGCACCGAAGCCGCAGAGCCGGAGCAGCAGCAGACAGACCTTACCGTGCTGCAGGGGCGGAGGCTGCTGCTGGCAGAGGACAACGCCCTGAACATGGAGATCGTGGAGTTTTTGCTGAACGAGGTGGGCATAAAGGCAACCAAAGCTGCCGATGGTCAGCAGGCGGTGGAAGCCTTTGCAGCTTCGCCGGTGGGCGGCTTTGACGCCATCCTGATGGATGTGATGATGCCGGTGCGGGACGGTCACGAGGCTACCCGCGCCATCCGCGCCATGGACCGCCCGGACGCAAAGACCATCCCCATTTTTGCCATGACGGCAAACGCCTTTACAGAGGACCGCCGCAAGGCGCTGGAATCCGGCATGAACGAGCACCTGCCCAAGCCCATCGACCCGGATACCCTGTACCGCCTGCTGGTAAAATACCTGACAGAGCGCGGCTGAACTGTTTGCCGGGCTTTACAAGCGGGGCAAAACATGGTACAGTAAATATACTGTGCTTGTGCAAGCCGCAAGCACGCCCGGCGGTGGGGAAAGCCGCCGGCACACAACACGATACGACACGGCAAACCAGCCGCGGACGGAAAGGATGTACTACAATGGAACAGAGCGAAAAGACCCTTGATATGATCGTCAATCTCTGCAAGAACCGTGGTTATGTGTTCCCCGGTTCCGAGATCTACGGCGGTCTGGCTAACAGCTGGGACTACGGCCCCCTTGGCGTGGAGTTCAAGAACAACGTCAAAAAGGCATGGCTGAAAAAGTTTGTGCAGGAAAGCCCCTATAACGTGGGCCTGGATGCTGCCATCATCATGAACCCCCAGACCTGGGTGACCACCGGTCATGTGTCCAGCTTCTCGGACCCCCTGCTGGACTGCCGCGCCTGCAAGGCACGCCACCGCGCCGATAAGCTGATCGGGGAAGAGCACCCTGAGGTGAACGTGGACGCCATGAGCTTTGACGAGATGGACGCTTTCATCGCAGAGCACGAGGACATCGTCTGCCCCGTGTGCGGCAAGCACGATTTTACCCCCATCCGCAAGTTCAACCTGATGTTCAAGACCG
>CAVKCU010000040.1:0-9570 GCA_963654645.1 Clostridiales bacterium
TCCTGCACCTCGTACAGGCCGTCCAGTCTTTTACCGATCAGGTTATCCATGGCGCACCTCCATCGGCTCTACCCCCACCAGCAGGGCGGTGATGTTATCCGGGCCGCCGTTTTCGTTAGCAGTGCGGATCAGAACATCCGGCAGATCATAAAATGACCCGCTGCGCAGCAGCTGCTCCAGCTGCTCTGTGGGCACGGCATTGGTCAGACCATCCGTGCACAGCAGCAGAACGTCCCCTGCCTGCAGCGCCACGGTGGTGAACTCTGGCTCCAGCCGGTAATCCACGCCCAGCGCCCGGGTGATGATATTTTTCTGCGGGTGATGCTCTGCCTGCTCCTGTGTGATAGTGCCGCAGTCCACCAGCTCCTGCACATAGGAGTGGTCGTGGGTCAGCTGCGCCAGCTTACCGTTCCGGTACAGATAGGCGCGGGAATCGCCCGCGTGGCTCAGATAGGCCTTGCCGCCGCGCACCAGAGCGCAGACAGCGGTGGTGCCCATACCGGCCAGAGACTCCTCCCGCAGTGCCTTCTGGAACACATAACGGTTGGCGCTGAGCAGCGCCTTTTTTAAAAAAGTCTCCTCTTCGCCGGGGATGCACTGGCTGTACTGCTCCTGAAAGCAGCGCTCGATGACGCTGCACGCACACTGCGAGGCTTCCCGCCCGCCGCGTGCGCCGCCCATGCCATCGCATACCAGTGCCCATGCTGCATCGCCGGGCAGTTCCCCGGCACGGTAATCATCCTGATTGTCCTGCCGGACGCGTCCTACATCCGTTTTTCCTGCAAGTTTCATAGGTTTCTCCCTCTATTTATGCCTTGCCATTCATTTCGTCGCGGCGCAGCTGACCGCAGGCGGCACTGATCTCGCTGCCAAGGCGGCGGCGCACCGTAGCGTTTACGCCAAGGCTTTCGAGCTTTTGCTGGAACCGGCGCACATTGGCTGCATCCGTAGCGGAATACGGACTGCCGTCCACCGGGTTGATGGGGATCAGATTCACATGAGCGCCCATGCCCCGGATCAGGTCTGCCAGCTGCTTTGCGCAGGCATCAGAATCATTGACACCGCGCACCATGGAATATTCAAAGCTGACCCGGCGACCGGTGGTCTCCTGATACCGGCGCACCGTCTGGATCAGCTGCTCCACCGGGTAGGCATCGTTGACCGGCATCATGCTGCTGCGGATCTGGTTTGTGGGTGCGTGCAGCGAGATGGAAAGGGTAAGCTGCAGCTTTTTCTCCGCCAGCTGGTCGATCTTAGGCACAAGACCGCAGGTGGAAAGGCTGATGTTGCGCATTCCGATATTGACGCCCTCGGGCGAGGTGATATTCTCCAAAAAGCGCATCACTTCGTCAAAGTTATCCAGCGGCTCGCCGATGCCCATAAGCACGATATGCGAGATGCGCTCGCCGATATCCTTCTGGGCGGTATAGATCTCGGAGCAGATCTCGCCTGCTTCAAGGTTGCGCACCCGCCCTGCCTGCGTGGAGGCGCAGAACCGGCAGCCCATGCGGCAGCCCACCTGCGTGGACACGCACACGGTATTGCCGTAGTGGTAACGCATGACAACGGTCTCGATGCAGTTGCCGTCCGCCATGCGCAGCAGATACTTCACGGTGCCGTCCTTCGCCTCCTGACGGCGCTCGATCTGCGGTGCAGCGATATAAAAGGTTTCTTCCAGCTTTGCCAGCAGGGTCTTGGGCTGGTCGGTCATGGCAGAAAACTCGGTGACCAGCTTCTGGTGCACCCAGTGGAAGATCTGCTTTGCCCGGAAGCCCGGCTGTCCCAGCGCTTTTAGTTCCGCAGTCAATTCTGCCAGCGTCAGGGAAGAAATACAGCGTTTTTGTTCCATTCTGTTCTCCTATAAGAGGATACGACCCACAAAGGTCGTGCTTATTGCGTTCCGGCGTCTTTTTGCAGCACGCACAGGAAAAAGCCATCCATGCCGGTGCGGGTGGGCACCGAAAGGCAGCCGTGCTCCCCTGCCGTCATTCCGGCGGGCAGCGGCACCTCCGGTGCGCAGACCGCAAATTCCGGGTGACGCCGCAAAAAGGCTGCGATCTGCTGCTGATTTTCTGCCGGGTCGATGGTGCAGGTGGAATAGACCAGCCGCCCGCCCGCCTTGAGCAGCGCCGCAGCGGTATCCAGAATTGCCGCCTGTGTGGCAAGCAGCTCTGCCTGCCGGGCAGCTTCCAGCTTTTTATAGCGCAGATCCGGCTTTTTTGCCAGAATGCCCAAACCGCTGCAGGGCACATCTGTCAGGATGCGGTCTGCCATGGGCAGTGCAGGGTTCGGCTTGGTGGCATCGTTGCACAGGGTGTGCACCCCGGCAAAGCCCATACGGTCCACAGCGGTGCGGATCAATCCCACACGGTTCTCTGCCGCATCGCAGCTGTACAGTTCTCCGGTGCCCTGCATCTGCTCTGCCAGCAAAATGGTCTTACCGCCGGGGGCTGCGCACAGGTCCAGCACTGTCTCGCCGGGAGCTGCGCCCACGCAAAGAGCTGCCAGCTGACTGGCCTGTCCCTCCACATGGTAGTAGCCCTGCCGGAAGAGCTCGCTGTCTGCCGGGCTGCCCGCAAACCGTGCCAACACACTGCCGGGCACGACTCCCTGCCGCACCTCCGCTGCGCCCTGCTCTGTGAGCAGCGCGCACAGCTGCGCAGCGCTGACCTTGAGGGGGTTGGCACGCAAACTGGTCAGTCCGCCATCAGCCTGATAAGTCAGGATGCCCAGCGCTTCATCCGGATAGTTTTTGTGGAGAAATTCCGCCACATCCCGCCCGGCAGAGCCCAGCACCATCAGGCGCTGGATCTCATCTATAAAGACGGCAGCGTCCAGATCAAAACCGCAGGCCTTGCGCAGCACGGCGTTGACAAGGCCGGAGGCGCTGGATTTTTTAAAGGTGCGGGTCAGCTTGACCGCCTCGTTCACCGCTGCGGAGACAGGCACCTGCATATAGCGTGCCTGTGCCAGCGCAGCGCGTAAAATTTCCCGCACGGGTGCATCCAGCTTTGCCAGCCCCTTGGGCAGAAACTGCTCCAGAATATAGTCCAGCGTGCCGCGGTGCTCCAGCACGGTGTAGAAGATGGCACTTGCAAAAGCCTTATCCCGGCCTTCCAGCTTCTGGCGCCTGAGTTCAGCGTCCAGCACCAGATTGGAAAAGCCGTCCTGCTCCTGCCGTACCAGCGCGGCGACTGCCGCCGCACGCGGATTTGCCGCCATCAGAGGCTATCCCCCGTTTTCAGGCGCAGACCCGCTGCAAAGGCGGTGCCGTCCATGGGCTTTTTGCCCTCCGGCACGACCTCCAGCAGCTGGATAGCTCCCTTGCCGCAGGCTACGGTCAAGGGCTTCGTAGCCAGCACCGTTCCGGGCGCTTCGCCGTTGGCAGCAGCCACGCGGCAGGACATCACCTTGAGCTTTTTACCGCCGGAGGTGATGAACCACGCACCCGGCCAAGGGTTCATGCCACGCACCCAGTTATGGATATGGGCGGCAGAGTCGGTCAGGCGGAACTCTGCCATCTCCTTGTTCAGCATGGGGGCAAGAGTGGCGTTTTCGTGGTCCTGCGGCACAGCCGTCAGAGTACCGGCAGCGATCTGGGGAATGGTCTCGCACAGCGCTGCGGCACCCACGGCGGTAACCCGGTCGAACAGTTCGCCGCTGGTCTCCTCGGGGTCGATGGCGATTTTTTTGCAGTACAGCACATCGCCGGTATCCAGCCCTTCGTCCATCTGCATGATGGAAACGCCGGTCTCGGTATCGCCGTTCAGCACCGACCACTGCACCGGGGCGCTGCCGCGATACTTCGGCAGCAGCGAAACGTGCAGGTTGATGCAGCCGTAGCGGGGCATTTCCAGCACGGACTTCGGCAGGATGCAGCCATAGGCCACCACCACGATCAGCTCCGGGGCGAGGGTGCGAATGTTTTCATCCTCGCTACCATCCCGCAGGGTGCGGGGCTGGAACACGGGCGTGCCGTGCGCCAGTGCGACCTCCTTGACCGGCGGTGCGGTGAGCACCTGCTTGCGGCCGACCGGCTTATCCCGCCGGGTGTACACGGCACAGATATCATGCCCGGCGGCATACAGGGCTTTCAGGCACTCAGCGGCAATATCCGGCGTGCCCATGAACAAAATGCGCATCAGTTGTTTCCTTTCGCTTCGCGGGCGGCCTTTTTGCCCTCCTCGGTATCCTCGTAGAAGTACTCGCTGGACTCCATGATGGTGATGCCGTCCAGATGGTCGTTCTCGTGCTGGATGCAGCGGCCCAGCAGGCCGTCAGCTTCCAGCACGAACCATTCGCCGTTGCGGTCCTGCGCACGCACCTTGACGGCGACCGGGCGGGTCACAGCGCCGTTGTGTCCCGGGAAGGACAGGCAGCCTTCGTAGGCGGTCTCCTCTTCCTCAGAAACGGCAAGGATCTCGGGGTTGACGAAGTCGATAAACTTGTACTCGTAGTCCTCGGGGATCTCCTCCGGGGCGTCGGTGGTGTCCCACACCACGAACAGGCGGCGCATCATGCCCACCTGCGGGCCAGCAAGACCCACGCCGTCAGCGGCGATCATGGTCTCACGCATATCGTCCAGCAGAGTAGCCAGACGGTCATCAAAATTGGTCACAGGGCGGCAGACCTTGTTCAGGATAGGGTCGCCTTCTTTAACAATATTACGGATAGCCATAATGGTACCTCCAGTTTTATCAGATGTCGCCGTCTGAGTGCAGGTCTACTACGACCGATGCCTTGGACGGCAGTTTTTCTTTTTCATACAGTGCCAGTGCCGTCCGCACAAGGTCGCGGAAGCGGCGGTCGTTGCGGCACTTGACGGTGAGCTTATAGCGGTAGGTGTCGTTGATCTTTTCAATGCTGCCGGGCGTAGGGCCCAGAATGCGCAGGGGCAGATCCGGCTGCTTGGCGGCCTGCTGCCCTAAAAGCGCCGAGAACCGGGCAGCGGCACGCGCTACTTCGTTCTCCTTTGCACCGGCAAAGCCGATGACGCACAGCCCGCAGAAAGGCGGGTACAAACCCAGCCTGCGGTAGTCGATCTCCTGCTCGTAAAAGGCATCATAATCCTGCGCGGCAGCAAGGGTGAGCACCGGGTTGTCCGGGTCGGTAGTCTGGATGATTGCAAAGCCGGGCTCTTTTGCGCGGCCGCTGCGTCCCACCACCTGCGTGATCAGGCTGAACACGTTCTCGTATGCACGGAAGCCCTGCGCGAACAGCAGCGAATCAATGCCCAGCACGCCCACAAGGGTCACGTCCTCGAAGTCCAGACCTTTTGCCACCATCTGGGTACCCACCATGATGTCGTATTCATGCGCCGCAAATTTGGCAAGCAGCTTTTCGTGGGCGTCCTTGGCAGCGGTGGAGTCCTGATCCATGCGCAGCACCCGCGCCTCCGGGAAGAGCTTTGCCAGTTCCTCCTCGGCCTTTTGGGTGCCGAAGCCCCGGTATTGCAACTTGCCGCCGCAGGCCGGGCAAAGGGTGGGCGGCGGCTCCTGCTGGGAGCCGCAGTAGTGGCACAACACCTTATGTGCTGATTTATGATACACCATGGGCACGCTGCACTTGGGGCACTTGAGCACCTCGCGGCAATCCTCGCACTGGGCAATGGTCTGGTAGCCACGGCGGTTGAGCAGAAGAATGGTCTGCTTTTCCGATTCCAAATTGCGGCGGATGGCATCCTCCAGCGCAAGGCTGATCTCCCGGGGGTTGCCCGCAGCCAGTTCTGCACGCATATCCACGATCTGCACGCTGGGCAGCGGGTTGCCGCCGTAGCGCTTGGTCAGGCGCACCAGCTGGGTGCGTCCGTTCTGCGCAGCATAAAAGCTCTCGGTGCTGGGGGTGGCGCTTGCCAGAAGCAGCAGCGCGCCGTTTTCGGCGGCACGCTGGCGGGCGACCTCGTGGGCAGAGTAGCGCGGCGCGGATTCCGACCGGTAGGTGTGCTCCTGTTCCTCGTCAATGATGATCAGGCCGATATTTTCCAGCGGCGAAAACACTGCACTGCGGGTGCCCACCACGATATCTGCACCGCCATCCTGGATCATCTGCCATTGCAGCAGACGCTCAGTGTGGTTGAGCGCGGAGTGCTGCACCGCCACGCGGCGACCGAACTGTCCTTTGAGCCGCAGGATCATCTGCGGGGTCAGGCTGATCTCCGGCACCAGCACCAGTGCCTTGCGACCAAGTTCCAGACAGAGGGAAATCAGCTTTAAAAACACCAGCGTCTTGCCGCTGCCGGTAACGCCGTACAGCAGCGCCGAATGGGGCGCGGTATCTTCTAACTTGGGCAGCAGCGTATCGTAGGCGGCTTGTTGCTGCTCTGTGAGGGTGATGGGGTCATTGCGCAGTGGAATGGAGGCGTACAGGTCGATAGACTTATTCACCTTGCTGCATTCCAGCACGCCTTTGGTGCACAGGTTATCCAGCACTGCGCGGCTGATGCCTTTATCCTCCAGCTCGTTCAGGGTGCGGGGACCGCCGCTCAGCAATGCCACTGCCGCCAGCTGCTTTGCCGTAGGCTTTGGCTTTTGCGGCAGAGTGCCCACCAGCTTATAGGCGTTTTCGGTATGGCGGGTAAGCTGCTTTTGCAGCACCGGAGTAACACCGTCTGCCGCCACGGCGGGCTTGTACTGTGCACCATACGGAATGACCGCCTTGACGGCCTCGTAGTAGGTGCAGAAGGTGCGCTCCTTTAAAAAATGCACCAGCCGCAGCAACTCCGGGGTCAGGCAGGCCGAAGCCGGGGCTACATCGAACAGATATTTGAGTTTGGAGTGCTCTGGCTCGGCATCGCATGCCAGCACCACGCCCATACGGGCGCGGCTGCCTTTACCAAAGGGCACCAGCACCATGCTGCCCAGACGCACCGCATTCTGGTGCTCCGGCAGAACGGCGTAGGTATACAGCTTATCAAAATGGAAGGTCGCATTGCTGACGGCAACACCTACCGTTTTGGGCATTCGTCCAACTCCTTCAACGCTTGTTTTTTCAGTCTTGCAGCCCGGCGCGCCGACAGATGACCTGATACAGCTCTGCCGCGCAAGGCTCGATCTGGTTGTTGACCAGCTTTACAGTAAACTTATCCTGCTCAGCCAGTTCCTGCCGGGCGGTGGCGAGACGCTCCTGAATACTTTCCTCGGTCTCTGTGCCGCGACCGCGCAGACGGTGCTCCAGCTCTTCCACAGAGGGCGGCAGCAGGAACACGGTGGTAGCACCCGGGAACATCCGGCGGATATTGGCAGCACCGTGCACATCGATGACCAGTACGACCACCTTACCGGCTTCCAGCCGCTTTTCCACCTCGGACTTTAAGGTGCCGTAGTAATTGCCGTTATAAAAGTTGTGCTCCACCACCTGATCGTTTTCCAGCAGCTGCTGGAACTGCTCACGGGTGCGATAGTAGTAGTCTACCCCCTCCTGCTCGCCGGGGCGCGGAGCGCGGGTGGTGGCAGAGACAGTCTTTTCGATCTCGGGGTGTGCCTCGCGCAGTGCCTTGACCACGCTGTCCTTGCCAGTACCGGCTGCGCCGGAAACTACAAACAGAAATTTATCATTCGCCATGAGATGCTTCTTCCTCCATTGATGCTCTGCCCTCCTGCCCGGCAGCGCGGCTTGCCACCGTTTCGGGCTGAAGGGCTGACAGCACGACATGATCGGAGTCCATGATGAGCACAGCCCGGGTGCTGCGACCGTAAGAGGCATCGATCAGCATCCCGCGCTCGCGCGCTTCCTTCACCAGACGCTTGACCGGTGCAGAGTCCGGGCTGACGACTGCCACCACGCGCCCCGCACTGACCATATTGCCAAAGCCGATGTTGATGAGTTTCATAGACTCCTCCACAACATATTATTCCAGATTCTGGATCTGCTCACGGATCTTTTCGATCTCCGCCTTCATATCCACCACGATGCGGGTGATATCCAGATCCTGACACTTGGAGCCGATGGTATTGGTCTCGCGGTTCAGCTCCTGCGTCAGGAAATCTAGCTTGCGCCCCACAGGCTCGTCCAGCTGCAGGATGTCGCGGTACTGCGCAATGTGGCTGCGCAGACGGACCGTTTCTTCATCCACGGCGGTCTTGTCGCCAAAAATGGCGGCCTCGGTCAGCACACGGGCGTCATCAATGTCACGATCCTGCAGAATGACCTTGAGTTTTTCGTACAGGCGGTTGGTGTAGTTCTCTACCCGGCCTGCACTCAGGCTCTCCACCTTGCCGACGCACTCCTCCAAAAACACAAGGCGGCTTTCCACGTCTGCCTTCATCTTGGCGCCCTCGGCGGCGCGCATCTCCACAAAACGATCCAGTGCCTGTGCGGTGACGGCAGACACATCCTGCCACAGCTGCTCTTCGTCCACATCAGCGTGGCGGGTGGTCAGCACATCCGGGAAACGGGTCAGAACGGCGGTGGAAACATCATTTTTGACTCCCAGTTGCTCGGACAGGTCCCGCATTGCCTGCTGATAACTGCGGGCAAGCTCCATGTTGACGGCAACCACGGTATCCGCTGCGTCCACGTTCTGCACGGTCATGCTGAGTTCCACTTTACCGCGGGAGATCCGCTGGTTGAGCTGCTTTTTCAGGCGGCTGTCCAGAGAACTGCAGGTGCGCGGGATGCGGGAGGAATACTCGAAATAGCGGGAGTTCACGCTGCGCAGCTCCACAGTGATCTCACGGCCATTGAGCACGGCAGTCCCCCTGCCGAAACCGGTCATGCTTAAGATCATACTAGCTCCTATTCTTTTACTGTTCACTTTGCTTTTTTCTGTATAGGTATCCGCTTTGGGTACATAATCCCATGTTACGATACATATAGCATCATTTTACTATTCTTTTCTGAAAAATTCAAGGTGCAGACTGCATCCGCGCAAAAAACAAAATTACTGTTTTCTACTATTGCGCATCTATCCGCAGTCAAAACAACATGGCTGCGGCAGATACTTGGATATCATAAAAATGCGTCCTGAGATGATCCACAAACAAAATCATCTCAGGACGCTCATATCAGTTCGTCTTATAAACGCAGGTCACGCTGGTTTGCAGGATATCTGCATTGAGCAGCGTGCGCTCCACCCAATGGATGTTGTCGGCAATGGTATCCAATGACACCTCGTATTCCTTGGCAATGCTTTCCATCGTGCGGTATTCGTAACGATAGATCAGGGTCAGGATGAGCTTATCCATCATAGAGATCTTGGTAAAGCGAGTCTTACGCTTATGCTCCTGATGGTAAGCCTCCTGCAGAGCCTTGAGCATCCGGTCAAATTCCAGTTTTGAAATGCCAAAATACCGTTGATAATCCTGCTCCTGAAACTCAGCAATGCGCTGTTCCGGGATGCTTCGCATAGCATTTTCCTCCACATCATTTGTTATATTTATTGTATGGGTTATATCAATCATTATAAAAGGTGTTGGGCGGCAAGTCAATGTATATGCAGAAGTTTTTCCGGCATTGTCCGGTACAGCCCGCCTCGTGCCTATGCCAGATGCGCAAAAAGGCTGCCGCACAGCGTTTTGTGCAGCAGCCCTGAAAGAAATCTATTTATCAGACAGGATGAGACTGATTGGTGTA